>JBEBGT010000161.1:0-7265 GCA_040081365.1 Candidatus Eiseniibacteriota bacterium
CCGTCATTCTGACGTTCGGGCTGCTCTCGCCCAGCAAGAGCATCGAGACCGTCATCGACGCCATGCCCAAGATCATCAGGTCGTGCCCGGACGCCGTCCCGCGGCACGCGCCACGGCCCGGCCCGACGCGCGTCCGGCGTCCGCGGTCCGTGCCACGGCCCGGCCGCAGCTCAGCGTCACGCCGGCGGCAACCACGGCGGTCACCTACGACAAGAACGACCTGCTCAAGCGTTTCGCGCCGCTCGTCCGCCACGTCGTCGAGCGCGTGGCGGCCACGCTGCCGCGCAACGTGGACCACGAAGACCTCTACTCGGCGGGCGTGCTGGGGCTCCTGGACGCGCATGCCAAGTTCGACACGCGCAAGGGTGTGAAGTTCGAGACCTACGCGGTGTGGCGCATCAAGGGTGCCGTGCTCGACCAGCTGCGCGCGCTCGACTGGGCGTCGCGTTCCATGCGGCGCAAGGCGCGCAACCTGGATGGCGTGACGCGCAAGCTGGACCAGAAGCTCGGCCGTGCGGCGTCGGAAGAGGAAGTCGCGCGCGAACTGAAGATGTCGCGCGAGGACTTCTACCGGCTGCTCGACCATGTGCGCGGTGCCGTGCTCGTGTCGCTCGACGAGACGCGCACGAGCGACGGCGAGGACCAGGGCACGCTCGCGGATCACCTCGCGGATCCCAACGTGGTGGACCTCGAGGCACGCCTCGAGGACGACCAGACCCGCCGGCTTCTGCTGCGCACGATCGACCTGTTGCCCGAGCAAGAACGGCTCGTGGTGGCGCTTTACTACTACGAACACCTCACACTCAAGGAGATCGGCCGCACGCTCGGCATCTCCGAGTCGCGGGTCTCGCAGGTCCACACGCGCGCGATGTCGCGGCTCAAGCTGCGCATCCAGAAAGCGGTCACGCGTCACGACGAGGCGGCCTGAGGGTGAATCACGAGGGACTGCGGGAAGGGCTGCCGCCGCCGCCGTTCGAACGGTTGCGCGAACGCCTGATCGACGAAGCGCGTGCGCGCGAGCAGGCGGGGGAGGCCCCCGCGGCCGAAGCGCTGCGTGCGATCGTCGACGAGTGGTGGAACGAACAGGACATCTGGAATGCCCGGGTGCGGGAACTGCTCGGGGTGCATCACGAGATCAACAATGCGCTCGTGGGCGTGCGCGGCAACGCGCAGCTCATGCTCATGAACTCTGCCGGGCTCGCGCCCGGTGTGCGTGAACGACTGGAGGTCGTGCTCCGTGAATCCGGCCGAATCCAAGAAGCGACTGCCCGGCTCCGGGACCTCAAGACGGTCCTCGGTAGCCCCGTTCCCCGGCCGCGCGCAGCGTGACCTCATGAACACGGCCGAAGGCACGACCGGTCCGCGTGAGCGCAAGGGTGACGCCCGTTCGGCCGACACCGCGCCGCGCCGTGGTGACCGTCGCGCGGCTTCGGGCTGCCTGTGGGATGCCTGCGAGGCCCTGCTGTCGTCGCACGCCGATGACTCCGCGCTCGATCGCGCGCTGGATGCACTGGTCGCGGCATTCGACTGCGATGGTGTGGCGCTGCACGCGGTGACCTCGGACGCGGGCCTGGAACTGCTGCGATCGCGCGGCGCCTGGGAGCGCAAGCCCGGCGACCTGCGGGAGGCGTTGGGCGTGCCGCTCATGCGAGGGGAAGAGCGCGTGGGCGCGCTCGACCTGCTCGCCAAGCCGGCTCAGCGCTGGCGGCCGGAACAGTTGTCGCTCGTGCGCACCGCTTCAGGCGCGCTCGGTGCGGCGCTGGGTGCGCGGCTCGAGCTCGATCACCTGCGTTCGCAGCCGGGCCGCGACGCGGTCACCGGCTTGGCCGATGCGCGCGCGTTCCATCATCGCCTCGTGGAGGAGATGGGCCGCGCCGAGGAGGACGGCACGCCGCTCGCGGTGGTGACGCTCGACCTCGACCTGTTCGCGGCCATCAACGACAAGTACGGCAAGTCGACGGGCGACCAGGTGCTGGCGGAATGCGGTCTGGTGCTGCGCCTCGCGCTGCGCGACGGCGACTTCATCGCGCGCCTCGAAGGCGACGAGTACGGCATCGTGCTGCCCGATTGCGATCTGGCCCCGGCGCGCCGGCTGGCCGAACGGTTGCGGCACGCACTCGAGGAGCACCGCTTCCCGCGCATCGGCAAGCTCAGCGTGTCGGCCGGTGTGGCCGCCGCGCCGCGCGATGGCATGGATCCCACGGAACTGCTGGGCGCGGCCGAACGCGCGCTCGGCCTGGCGAAGAAGGCCGGCCGTCACCGCACCGCGGCGAGCGGTCCGGCGCAGGCTCACTGAAGTCGGGGACCCCCACGGATGAATCCCGATCCTGGTTCCGAGAACCCAGCGGCCGCGGGCGGCACTCCGCTCCTGGCGCCGCCGTCGCGCGTGCTCATCGTGGAAGACGATGAGACCGTGGCCGACGTGCTGCGCGAGGTGCTGAGTGACGAACCGCTCGAGCTGGCGTTCGCGTCGTCCGCCGAGGAGGCCATGCGCCTCATCGATGCGGGCTGCCCGGACCTGATCCTCACCGACATCTCGCTGCCGGTGAAGAGCGGGCTCGACGTCATGCGCCACGCGCGTGCCGTGGATCCCGAGGTCGCGGTCATCCTCATGACCGGTTACGCCTCGGTGCAGACGGCGATCGACGCGCTGCGGCAGGGGGCGAGCGACTACGTCACGAAGCCGTTCGAGGAGATCGCGGACATCCCGAAGACGGTGAGCCGGCACCTCCGTAACCGCCGGCTCAAGGTCGAGAACCGCGCCCTGCTGGAGCAGCTGCAGCGCCAGAACGAAGTGCTGCAGCGCCACGAGCAGGAGCTGCGCGAGCGCGTGGCGCAGGCCACGGGCAACCTCGACACGCTCTACCGCGTGTCCATGGAGATCGGCGCCAACCTCGAGCTCGAGCCGCGACTCGCGCGCATCGCCGAGACCGCCGCGCGGCTGGTGTCGGCGCGCGCGGCCGTGGTGTATCTGCAGAGCGAGGAGACCGGCGAGTTCCGCGGCGTCGTGGCGCACGGCCTGGAGTTCCCGCCGGCCGACGACGGCCTGCCGCACTTCCTCGCCGGCGCCGGCCTGCTCGGCACGGTCGCGAGCGAGCAGAGCGCGGCGCGGCACGGTTCGCTCGGCGGCCCCGAGCTCGAGGTGCCCGGCTTCCGCGGGCCCGTGGCGCACGAGCTGCTCGCGGTGCCCATGGTGCAGGAGCACAAGTCGATCGGCGTGCTGCTGGTGCTGGATCGCGCCGAGGGCTTCAGCGACGACGACATGGAGTTCCTGCGCATGTTCGCCACGCAGGCGGCCGTGCAGGTGCGCAACTCGCAGCTGTTCGAGCACACCAAGGTGCTCGACCGCTTGAAGTCCGACTTCGTGGCCGTGGTCTCGCACGAGATCCGCACGCCGCTCACCAGCGTGAAGGGCGCGCTCGAGCTGCTGTCCGACTCGCGCTACTTCAAGAACACCGACCAGCAGGGCAAGCTGCTGAACATCGCGCATGCCAATGCCGAACGGCTGCTGCTGCTCATCAACGACATCCTCGACTTCTCGAAGCTCGAGTCGGCGTCGCTGCCCATGACGATCGAGCGCCAGCGCCTGGAGCCGGTGGTGCAGCAGGCCGCGCAGAACCTGCGCATGCTGCTCGAGGAGCGCCGCATCAAGCTCGAGCTCGCGCTGCCCGACGACCTGCCGGACGCCATGCTCGACGCGCATCGCGTCACGCAGGTGGTCACGAACCTGCTGTCGAACGCGATCAAGTTCTCGCCGCCCGGCGGCGAGGTGCGCATCGAGGTCGCCGTCACCGAGGGCGTGCTGCGCCTGTCGGTACGCGATCGCGGCGACGGTATCGCCGCCAAGGACCTGCCCAAGCTGTTCAAGAAGTTCCAGCAGATCGACTCCGGTTCGACGCGCAAGGTCGGCGGCACCGGGCTCGGGCTCGTCATCTCGAAGGGCATCGTCGAGCAGCACGGTGGCCGCATCGGGGTGGAGAGCGTGCCGGGCGAGGGCAGCACGTTCTGGTTCACGCTGCCGGCGGCCGACGCCGCCGACGCGACGCTCCGCGGCGCCGCCTGAGCGCCGCTCCCGGTACCGCGCGTGCAGTTGCACCCCGCGCGCACCGGGGCTAAGTTGGCCGCGGCTCGCAGGAAGCGAGCTGTTGGCCGCTGACAGGCTGGTTGCCAGATGCCAGGCCCCCCGCGCGTTCCCGCCGGGGCCGGGCTCGTGCCAGCGCGCTGCGGCTCACGCCAGGTCACTGACCGGAGGACTCGATGCGCGACAGGGATGGCGCCACCGATCGTTCCGCGCGGACACCCGTCCGCGCGCGTTCCGTCGTCTGGACCGTGATCGCCGGCGCCCTCGTGGGCTGCGGCTTCGGGCTCGCTATCGCGCCGCCGATGGGTGCGCGCTTCGAGGCCCGCCTGCCGTGGACCGCCGCACTGCCCGCGCCCGGTGAATGGCCGCGCGCCGCTCGCGCCGGCGAGACCGCACGGCTCGAGCCGGGCCGCCAGGGCCGCGAGCTCGTGGTGACCGCGGGTACGGCAACAGCCGCGCGCGAACTGCTGCGCGCACTCGCCGCCGGAGCGACCCTTAGCGGCATCCCGGCGCGGCTGTCGCACGCCCGCGCGCAGTGGCTCGATTCGCTCGCCTCCGGCCCGCTGCCGGCCCCCACGACCGCCACCGCCCGTGCGGCGGTGTTGTTGGCGCGCGCGCGCTGGGGCCGTGGCCTCGCCGCCCAGCTGCCCGTGCAGCCCGCGATCGACGACACCCAGGAGGCGATCCCCCCCATCGAAGTGCTCGCGAGTTGGGAGGACGTCACTCGCATCGCGGCCACGGCCGAGCCCGGCGCGCTCGCGCACTCGATCGAGCTGGCCGACGAACTCGAGCTGGACTGGTTCACCGACGACCACGAGTGGCAGGGTTGGTCGACGGCCGCGCGCACCGAGGCCTGGCGCTTCGCGCAGGTCGACCGCGCGGACGGGCTCGAGGACCGCGCCGAGCAGCTACTCACGGGCCAGTCCGCCGCGCAGCGCGACCTCGCGGACGACCTCGCGCTGGTGTGGCGCGTGGAGCTCGACCGCAAGCTGCGTGACCCTTGGTCCGGTCAGGCCCAGGCTCAGGAGCTGCCCGCGCTGCGCCCGCTCGTGCGGCCGATCGCGAGCGCGTGGCTGCCGCCCATGGCGGTGGGCGCCGGTGCGGGCTCGCTGCTCGCGGTGCTCGCGCTGTTGCTGGGCTCGCTGCGTTCGCCGCGTGTCGCGCGTGTGCGCCCGATGCGCAGCGGTGGCGCCGATCCGGCGGCCGAGGGCCCGCGCCTGCACGTGGTGGGCGGCGGCACGCCGGCCGCGGTGACGCGGGCGGCACTCGAACTGGCGGCGCGCCGCGTGGCGCTGGGCGAGCGCGTCCTGCTGGTGGACGGCTCGGCGCGGTTGCGGCTGCACGAGCGGCTCGACCGCGACGCGCGCTGGGGCCTGCTCGAGTGCCTGGCGGCCGACATGCCCATGCTGGGGCTGGTCCAGTATGCCGGGCATCCGGGGCTCTACCTGCTGCCCCACGGCAACGCCGAGCGCCTGGTGGGCTGGTCACCGCTTGGGCGGAAGCTGGACGAAGTCATGCCGCACTTCGGCCGCATCGTGCTGGCGCTGGACCCCCAGTCGCCCTCGGCCCTGGGCGACGCGCTGCGCGGCCGGGCCATGGAGGGCTGGTGGGCGGATTCCGACGGCCGTGCCCAGAAGGGTGCGGATGCCGCCACGGCCAGATTCGGTATCGTGTTTCATCGCTTGGATTTGTCTGGATTCATGTATCCGACGCTTGAAGGCCTGGGCGAGCGAGTTCGCGAGCTGCGGCCGTCGGGTCCGGCCCCCGAGCCGGCTCCGATCACGGCGCGCGCGGTGCTCAAGCCCGTTCCGGCCACCCGGCCGGCACTGGAGCCCATCGTGCTGGACTGCGATTTGCAGGTACGACAGCGGCTGCGGTTCCTGGCGTGGATGCGCCGGGTGCAGGCGGCCAACCGTCGTGCCGAGCTCCAGGCCTTGGTCTAGGCAGCGAGGCGGCGGAACCCAACGACCCGCTCCACGGATCGGAGCGCGTCGCGCTGCGCCAGCGGTCTGCCGCCACCCTTGCGGTGCGGTGACCGGCGCGATCGCCGCACGGAACATGCGCGTGTGCGGTCCGGCACGCTCGTGCGCGAGCGGTCCTGGCCGCCCGAGTGCTCGCTCACGCGAGGACCCGCGCCTCGACCCGCGGAGGTCCTGCCCTTCGTGCGCCGCGTGACGGAACCTCGAGGCTGACTTGTCATCGTCTGCGAATCCCCGTCTGTTGCTGGTGGAACATCTGGATGCGAGTGGTTCGTCCGCCAACGACCTGCGCCAGCGCGCGCAGGTACTGAAGAACCTCGGTGCCGAAGTGCGCATGGTCGCCCTCTCGAGTGAGGCCGACCACGACCTGCAGCACGGCACCACCGAGCGGCGCCAGACCGGCATCGAGCGCGCCGACGAGGTGCGCGGCGGCGAAGCCGTGCGGCGCATGGCCGAGTCGTGGAAGGCGGACGCCGTGGTGTGGGCCAGTTCCACGCCCGGTGGTGGCGAGCTGGTGAAGTCGCTGAGCCCGCGCACGCCGGCATACTGGTGGCCCGCGGGCTGGTCCGCCACGCGCGGCGCCGGGACACTGCCCGCACTCGAGGCCGGGCTGTCGGCGGGCGACGCGTGCGTGATCGAGGGCGAGCGTCCGCGCGGTCCGCGCTTGTCGCTGTGGGACGGGCCGTACGCTTTGGTGGCGTCACCGCTGCGCGCCGCCGACGCCGAGCATCTGTTTGACGGTTTTTCGCGTGCGAACGACCAGCGCGACGAGGTCGACCTCGTGATCCTCGACCACCCGGATACGGAGATCGAGGATCTCGCGCGCGCCGTCGGCATCGGCCAGCGCGTGCACTTCGTGGGTCGCGCACCGCGTGAAGCCGAGTGCTCGTGGCTGCAGCACTCCCGCGTCACGTTCGTCACGGTGGTGCGGCCGCTGTCGGCGGGACTCGTGCATCGTGCCATGGCGCTGGGCACGCCGCTGCTGCCCGTGGGCGTGGGGGTGGATCCGGTGAACGACTGGCTGCGCGAGCACGGGGCGAGCTGGGCCAAGCCCGGCCGCGCACGACTCGGCTGGGACACCGTGGCGGCTGCACTCGCGCGCACACCCGCGGTCGAGACGGCGATCGCGCTGTTCGTGCGGGATGACTTTGTGCGCCCATACCTGGGAGACGTCCTGGCCATCGCGCTGGTGTATGCGGGCTTGC
>JBEBGT010000162.1:0-7261 GCA_040081365.1 Candidatus Eiseniibacteriota bacterium
GACCGCCCGGTGCAGCATCACGACCCGGCGCGCCACGTGGCGTTGGTGCTCCCCGAGGGCCACCCGCTGGCGCGCGTGTTCGCCGAGCAGTCGTGGTACGCGTGCGTACCGCTGGAGCCCGCCACGGGCCCGCGCGGTCATGCCCCGCACCCGGACTGCCAGCACTGCATCGTGGGCCGCGCCCCGTTGGCGCCACCGCCCACGGGTGACCCGGCCGAATGGCGCGCCACCCAGGAGGACGCACGCGCGCGCTGTGCGGCGTGCGAGCACCTGCCGTTGCTCGGCGTGCTGGTGGCCGCGCGTGGCCCCGGGGCCGCGCCGCCGCCGGCGGGCGAGCAGGCCCGGCTCGAGTCCGTGGCGTTCGCACTCGCGCCCATGGTCGAGAACACGCGGCTCGTGCACGACCTGGCCCGCAACCAGCGCTTCCTGGCCGACGTGCTCGACTCCATGCCGAGCGCGCTGGTCGCGTTCGATCGCGACGGCCGCACGTTGAGCCTGAACCGCACCGCGCAGGACCTGCTCGGGCTCACCGAGGACGCGGCGCGCGGCCTGCCCGTGAGCGATCTGTTCGGCGAGGAGGGCGAGGGGCACATCGCCGGCACGCTCGACTCGGGCCAGCCCGTCGTGCGCCAGGAGACCCTGCTGCGCACGAGTGCCGGGCGCCCGCTGCCGGTGCGGCTCACGACCTCGCGCCTGCGCGACGAGCACGGCCGGGCCTATGGCGCGCTCGCCACGTTCCTCGACCTCACGCCGCTGCGCGCGGCTGAAGAACGCGCGCGGCAGAACGACCAGCTCGCCGCGCTCGGGCGTTTCACCTCGAGCGTCGCGCACGAGATCCGCAACCCGCTCACCGGGATCGGCATGGGTGTGCGCCGGCTGTCGAAGGTGCTCGCCAGCCAGCCGGCCGAGGCCGAGAACGTCGAGTTCGTGCTCAACGAGATCCGCCGGCTCGACCGCATCGTGCAGGAACTCTTCGACATCACGCACCCGCGCAAGCTGCAGCTCGTGCCCGGCCGCCTCGTGGACACGCTCAAGCGCGCCGAGCAATCCGTGGCCGGCGTGCTCGAGGAGCGCGGCGTGCGCGTGGTGCATGAGCACACGGCCGGGCTACCGAGCGTGCCGCACGACGCCGATCAGATGCAGCAGGTGTTCATCAACCTGCTCAAGAACGCCGCCGAGGCCTCGAGCCCGGGCGCCCGGATCACCGTCCGCAGTACACACAGCGCCGGTCCCGCCGGCGGGGTGCAGGTGGCGGTGAGCGATGCAGGTTCCGGGATCGATGCCGAGACTCAGAAAACACTGTTCGAGCCGTTCTTCACGACCAAGCCCAAGGGCACCGGGCTCGGTCTCTACATCACACAAGCAATCGTCAAGCGTCATGGCGGCAGCCTCACGTTGCAGAGTGAGGCCGGCCACGGCGCCACGTTCACCGTGGAGTTGCCGCTGGACCCGCAGGGAGGTATGCGATGAGCAAGGCCAACATCCTCGTGGTCGAGGATCAGGATTCCATCCGCCATTTCGTCGTCAAGGCCCTCGAGGACGAAGGACACGTCGTGCGCGGCGTGGACTCGGTTCGCGAGGCACGGGTCGCGCTCGATCGCGACATGCCCGACCTGGCGTTCCTCGACCTCAAGCTGCCGGATGGCAGCGGGCTCGAGCTGCTGCGCGAGATCAAGCGCATCCAGCCCGAGGTCGCGGTCGTGCTCATGACGGCGTTCGGCGAGCTCGAGACCGCCGTCGAGGCCATGAGTGCGGGGGCGTACTGGTTCATGAAGAAGCCGTTCGAACAGGAGGAGCTGCTGGCGCTGGCCGGCCGCGCGCTGGAGTCGCAGAAGATGTGGCTCGAGCTGCGCCGGCTTCGCCACCAGGCGTTCAGCGATGAGGACTTCCTGCACTCGACGAGCCCGGCCATGCAGGAGTCGTACGCGATCGCCGAGCAGGTGGCACGTGGGGACACCACCAGTGTGCTCATCGACGGCGAGAGCGGTACGGGCAAGGAGTACTTCGCCAATCTCATCCACCGCATGAGCGCGCGGCACTCGCAGCCATTCGTCGAGATCAACTGCGCGGCGATCCCCTCGGAGCTGCTGGAGTCGGAGCTGTTCGGCCACGAGAAGGGCGCGTTCACGGACGCGCGCGCGCAGAAGCTCGGACTCATGGAGATGGCCAACGGCGGCACGCTGTTCCTGGACGAGATCGGTGAGATGGCGCCCATGCTGCAGGTGAAGCTGCTGCGCGTGCTGGAACGCCGCACGTTCCGCCGCGTCGGTGGCACCAAGGACATCTCGGTCAACCTGCGCATCATCTCGGCGACGAACCAGGACCTCGAGAAGATGGTGAAGGAAGGCGGATTCCGCGAGGACCTGTACTACCGGCTGAAGGTCGTGCCGCTGCGTGTGCCGCCGCTGCGGGACCGCCGCGAGGACATCCTGCCGTTGGCAAGGCTGTTCCTGGAGCGCTACTCGAAGCAGTTCAAGAAGCCGTTCCGGGGCATGGCTGAGTCCGCCGAACGCATCCTGGTGGACTACCCATGGCCGGGCAACATCCGTGAGCTCAAGAACCTCATGGAGCGCACGGTGCTGCTGGAGCAGGCCGAGGTGCTGGAGGCCAACCACTTGAAGCTCAATGGCCGCGCACGCGGGCCCGAGGAGGCCTCGATCGGGGCGCGCATCGACGAATCCATCACCGGGATCATCCCGTCGTCCGGGATCGCGTTCGAGGCCCTCGTCGAGGAACTCGAGCGGGCCTTGATACTGCGTGCGTCGTATGCTACCAAGTGGAACCAGAGCCGCACGGCGGAGCTGTTGAACCTGAAACGCGACAAGCTCCGTTACCGGATGAAGCTCTACGACCTCCATGCGGAAGAACAGGGGACGAACCGTCCGAACCACGCGCAGTGAGTACCGGACCCGCGGTCGCATCGCGGCGACGCTGGCCGCGATCGCGGCCGCGGGTCTCCTGTTGTGCTCCGGCTGCGGCTACACCGCCAGCCCGGCGCTGCTGCCGCAGCACCTGAAGACCGTGTCCATCCCGGTGTTCGAGAACACCACGCCCGAAGCCCGGCTCGAGCAGGAGATCACCGACGCGGTGGTCGACCGGTTCGTGAAGGACAATCACCTGCGTATCGTCGACGAGAAGTCGGCGAACGCAGTGATCCGCGGCAAGGTGACGCAGTACAAGAACTCGGCGTTCGGCTTCACGGCGAACACCACCACCGCGAACGAGTTCCGGGTCACGATCACCGTGCAGGTCACGTTCAAGGACCTCGTCAAGAACCGCGAGCTGTGGAGCGACGAGCTGGTGAAGAGCGCGCAGTATTATGTGCAGGACGTTCCCGGTCAGACCGCGCGCACCGAGCTCGACGGCCGCAAGGACGCCATCACGAAGCTGGCCGACGAGATCCTGAGCCGCAGCGTCGAGGGCTGGTAGCCACCATCGCCAGACCGCCCCGCGTGCGCTAGCATGCGCGGGCCGCGGCGTCCGCCGCGCGGCCGCACGCCCGTCCGTTCCCGAGCCCCTCGCGAGTCGACCCATGGCCCCTCCGCGCAAGACCAGCAGCAAGTCGGCGGACGACGCCCCGGCGAAGCCGGCGTCGAAGCGCGCGACCAAGGCGGCAAAGCCGGCCGCCAAAGCCGCCGCCATCGGTGCGCTGACGCTGCTCGACCGCGCGGCCAAGGGCGAGTTCCCGGGCACGGTGTACATCGAGGGCCCCGACGAAGCCGTGAAGACAGCGCTGCTCGCCGAGTGGCGCCGGCTGTGGGCCGAGGCCGTGACCGATGCGCCCATCGCGCGCGTGCTGAACGCCGACGAAGCCGGCGTCGACGCCATCCTCGCCGCCTACCAGAACGTGTCGCTGTTCGCGCCGCGCGAGCTGACGCTGGTGTTGGAGGTCGAGAAGCTCGGGCGCAGCGAGAAGCGCGTCGAGGCACTGGCCGCCGGGCTGTCGTCGCCCGCAGGCGGTTCGTGCCTCGTGCTCGTGGAACCCGCCGCCGAGACACCGCGCAAGACGCTCGAGCCCGTACGCGCGGCCTGCCTGGCGCGCGTCGACGTGCAGCCACCCGACGAGCGCGAACTGCTGGAATGGGGCCGGCGTCGACTGGCAGCGAGTGGCAACACGCCCGAACCCGGCGCACTCGAAGCGCTGCTCGACGATTGCGAACGCGACTCGATCGCGTTCCTCAATGAGGCCTCGAAGCTGGGCGTGCTGGCGGGTGAGCAGGGTCGCGTGACGGTGGCGCACGTGCGGTCCCTCACCGCGCCGCGCGTGGGCGCCGACCTGCCCGACTACCTAGGTGCGGTGGCCGCCGGCGATGCGCCCAAGGCCGCGCAGCAGCTCGAACGGCTGTTGGCGGCGGGGGAGAACGAGGGCTCGGTGCTATGGGCGCTCGGGCATCTGGTGACCTCGGCGCTCACGCTGGCCCATAACCCGTACGGCTGGGCGCGCTGGAAGCCGCTGTCGCAGGCGCTGGGGCGGCGCCGGAACGCCCAGAGCCTGGCGCGTGCGATCGACGCCGTGTACCGCGCGGAGTCGGCGTGGAAGGGCGGCCGCACCGACGCACGCAGTGCGCTCGAGCAGGCCACCCGCGAGGTCGCCGCGCGCTGAGCGGAGTAGGCCGCGCCATGGGCGTGGCCGGGCGCGGCTGGATCCGCGCGCTTCGCGCCACCGTGACGACGCCCGCGCGAGCCGCTATCTTCCGGAGTCCACACGTCACCGGGGCATGCCCGAAGGGACTCGCATGAGCAAGTACTACCCGTTCGCCGAAGTCGAGCCGCGCTGGCAGCAGTACTGGGTCGAGAAGAAGGTGTTCCGCGCCACCGAGGACGCCTCACGCCCGAAATACTACTGCCTCGACATGTTCCCGTACCCCTCGGGCGCCGGGCTGCACGTGGGCCACCTGGAAGGCTACACGGCGACCGACATCGTGAGCCGCTTCAAGCGCATGCGCGGCTTCAACGTGCTGCACGTGACCGGCTGGGACGCGTTCGGGCTGCCGGCGGAACAGTACGCCGTGAAGACCGGCGTCCACCCGTCGATCACCACCAAGCAGAACATCGACAACTTCCGCCAGCAGATGCGCCGCGCCGGGTTGTCGCACGACTGGGACCGCGAGGTGGACACCACCGATCCCGAGTACTACCGCTGGACGCAGTGGATCTTCCTGAAGCTGCATGAGCGCGGGCTGGCTTACGTGTCGGAGGTGCCGGTCAACTGGTGCCCGGAGCTGGGCACCGTACTGGCCAACGAAGAGGTCATCGACGGCAAGTCGGAGGTCGGCGGCTACGAGGTCATCCGCAAGCCCATGCGGCAGTGGGTGCTCAAGATCACCGAGTATGCCGACCGGCTGCTGGAGGACCTGGATCTGGTGGAGTGGCCGGCCAGCACGTACGAGATGCAGAAGAACTGGATCGGCCGCTCGATCGGCGCCGAGGTCGACTTCGCGCTCGACGGCGTGAATGGCCGGCTGCGCATCTTCACCACGCGCCCCGACACGCTGTTCGGCGCCACCTACATGGTGCTGGCGCCCGAGCATCCGCTGGTCGACGCCATCACGAGCGACGTGCAGCGCGAGGCAGTCGAGGCGTATCGCAAGGCCGCGCTGCACAAGAGCGACCTGGCGCGCCAGGAGGACAAGACCAAATCGGGCGTGTTCACGGGCGGCTACGCGATCAATCCCGTGAACGGCGAGAAGCTGCCGGTGTGGATCGCCGATTACGTGCTCATGGGCTACGGCACCGGCGCGATCATGGCCGTGCCCGGGCACGACGAGCGCGACTGGGAGTTCGCGCGCGCGTTCGGGCTGCCCATTCGCGAAGTGGTGGCGGGCGGCGACGTGACGCAGGCCGCGCATATCGACAGCGAGACCGGCAATCTGGTGAACAGCGCCAACGCCGACGGCAGCCTGTCGTTGGACGGGCTCGACCCGCCGGCCGCCAAGGCGAAGATCACCGCCTGGCTCACCGAACGCGGCACCGGCCAGCGCACGGTGAACTACAAACTGCGCGACTGGCTGTTCTCGCGCCAGCGCTACTGGGGCGAACCGTTCCCCGTCATCTGGGTGGACGGCAAGCCGCAGGCGCTGCCCGAGCACCAGTTGCCGATCCGCCTGCCCGAGTTGAGTGAGTTCAAGCCGTCCGGGACAGGGGAGAGTCCGCTCGCGAACGCGGCCGAGTGGCTCGAGACCACCGACCCGGCCACGGGCAAGCCCGCGCGGCGCGAGACCAACACCATGCCGCAGTGGGCCGGCTCGTGCTGGTACTACCTGCGCTTCCTGGATCCCAAGAACCCGAACGCGCTTGTGGATCCCGCCAAGGAGAAGTACTGGATGCCCGTCGACCTGTACGTCGGCGGCGCCGAGCATGCCGTGCTGCACCTGCTGTACGCACGGTTCTGGCACAAAGTGCTGTACGACATCGGCGTGGTGAGCACGAAGGAACCGTTCAAGAAGCTGGTGCACCAGGGCATGATCCTGGGCGAGGACAACCGCAAGATGTCCAAGCGCTGGGGCAATGTCGTGGACCCGAACGACATGATCGACGCGTACGGCGCCGACGCGCTGCGCATCTACGAGATGTTCATGGGCCCGCTCGAGGCCATGAAGCCGTGGAGCTCGAAGAGCGTCGAGGGCATCTCGCGCTTCCTGGATCGCGTCTGGCGGCTGTTCATCCAGGAGGACGGCTCGCTCGCGGTGACGAACGACGAACCGTCCGCAGCCGTGCTGCGCGTCCTGCACCAGACCATCGCCAAGGTCACCGAGGACGTGGAAGCGCTCAAATTCAACACCGCCATCTCGCAGATGATGGTGTTCGTGAACGAGATCATGAAGCAGCCCGGCCGGCCGCGTGCCGCGCTGGAGCCGTTCCTGCTCGCGCTGAGCCCGTTCGCACCGCACCTGGGCGAGGAACTGTGGCAGCGGCTGGGCCACGCCGAGTCCTTGGCCCATGCCCCGTGGCCGACGTTCGACCCCGCGCTGTGCGTCGAGGACACGGTGACGATCGCCGTGCAGGTGAACGGCAAGCTGCGCGCCACGCTCGACCTGCCGCGCGGCGGTGACCAAGTGGCGGTACAGGCGGCCGCGAGCGCGGACGAGCGCGTGGCGCGCTACCTGGACGGCGCCACGGTGCGCAAGGTGATCTTCGTGAAGGACAAGCTGCTGAACCTCGTGGTCGGCTAGCGGGGCAGAGCGGCCGCCGGGCCATGGACGGCAAGCGCGAACGCCCCCGGGGATGAGCCGGGGGCGCTGAGAGACGCGCGGCGCGTCTC
>JBEBGT010000163.1:0-7255 GCA_040081365.1 Candidatus Eiseniibacteriota bacterium
GCGCACGACGGCGGCCGGCGCGTTGCCGCCGGCATGGTTGCACCACCCCAGAGGAGTGAGTCCGTGCCGAGCACCACCCAATCCGATCCCATCACGTCCGTGTCCGTGCTGCACGATCACGCCCCGTTCCCGAGTGATCGTGCGCGGCTCGAGCTGTTGCGTGGCGGCGGGCCACATTGCGCAGCGAGTGCGCAGGCCGATGCCGTGGTGTCGGTGATCGTGCTCGCGCCCGATGCGCGGCAGGCCACGGGTGCGGCGGTCCGTGCCGCGCTGGCGCAATCGCACCGTGTGCACGAGGTGCTGGTGGTGGGGCCCGACTGGAACGCCGAGGTGCGCGCCACGTGGGCCACCGCGAGCGCCGGCGATGCGCGCGTGCGGTTCCTGACGGTACCGCGCCCCGGTCTCGCGCCTGCATCGCCACGCGCGCGCCGCTTCGTGCGCGCCGCGCAGTACCTGCGCGTCGCGCTGCCGTATGTCACCGGCGACTGGGTGACGGTGCTGGCGGAGTTTCAGGACTCACCGCTCACGCAGGTGGCCGCGCTGCTGCAAGCGGCGCGCGGCGACGCGCACGAGCTGGTGTGGCTCGCGGACTGCCCGCCCTACGAAGCACCCGAGGCCTCGTTCGCGGGCACGCTATGGTGCGCCGCGCTGGCCGCGTTGCCACCGCACGAGCATGCGGGCTGGGACAGCCTGCCGCCGGATCGCGCGTGGTGGCAGCGGCTCATCGCAGCGGGTGTGCGCACGCCGGCGAGCGAGCGCGTCGCATGAGCACGGGCAAAGGTTACGCCTCGGTCGCGTACGCGCACACCTGTGCGCATCTCGGCACGCCGCGCACGCTGTCGCGCTCGGGCGTCACCCTTCTGGTGCGCACGCTCGACCTGCCGTTCGCCGCCGCTGATGCCTGCGCGCCCTACCCGTTGTTGCGCACCCACGACTGGCGCGCGCTGGCCGCGGACCTGGCGGCCACCGACGACCTGTTGTCGTTCGTGGGCGTGATCGACCCGCTCGCCACACCCGCACCGGGCACGCTCGACGCCGTGTTCCCCGAGCATCTGGCGGGGTTCAAGACGCACGCGGTGGCGCACCTCGATCCTCGTGCTCCCTTGGCGCACGTGCACCCCGAGCATCGCCGCAAGGCACGCCGCGCGGCGCGCCGGCTGGCGCTCGAAGTGGCCGCGGATCCCGCCTCACACGCGGCGGACTGGGTCCGGCTCTATTCCGGACTGCGCTTGCGCCACGGCTTCCGGGGCGCGGCCGACTTCCCGCCCGCCGCACTCGCCGCACAGCTCGCGCTGCCCGGCATGCTGGCGGTGCTGGGGCGCGAACGCGGCGACGTCGTGTCGATGTCGCTGTGGTTCGTCGACGGCGACGTGGCGCACTACCACCTGGGCGCATCCGATGCGCGCGGCTACGCCGCACAGGGTTCGTACGGCACGTTCGCGCTGGCGTTCGAGACGCTGGCGGCGCGTGGCGTGGAGTGGGTGGGTCTGGGAGGAGCCGCCGGCGACCACGATCGCGCCGACGGCCTGGCGCGCTTCAAGCACGGCTGGGCCACGGGCGAACGCACGGCGTGGCTCGGCGGTCGCGTGCTCGATCGCGCGGGTTACGCGCGGCTCGCGGGTGGCGAACACGAGCACCACTACTTTCCAGCCTACCGCGCGCGGCAGGCGGCATGAGGAGTCGGGCATGAGAGCCAAGACGGCGCGCTTCGGGATCCTGGCGTCCACGGGGGGCGCGGTGCTGGGCAAGCTCATCGAGTCGCCGTGGTTCCGCGCGCAGCTGGCGTTGGTCGCGGTCGATCGGCCCTGTGGCGCGTTGGAGCGCGCCAGCGCGGCCGGACTGTCGGTGGCGCTGTGCACGAGTGACGATGCCGCCGCGCGCGAGGTCATGCTGGCCGAAGCGTTCGAACGCCACCGCGTGGAACACGTGTTCGTGTTCTACACACGGTTGCTGCGGCACGCGCTGCTCGAGCGCTTCACCGGCCGGCTGTGGAACCTGCACCCCACGCTGTTGCCGGCCTTCCCCGGCGCGCATGGCTTCGAGGACAGCATCGCGGCGCACGTGCCCGTGCTGGGCTCCACGCTGCACGCGATCGACGCCGGCTTGGACACCGGGCCGGTGCTCATGCAGGCGGCGTTCCCACGCGTTCCCGGGATGACCGCCGCGCAGGCACGCCACGAGGTGTTCACGCAGCACGTGCGCATGACGCTTCAGGCCGCGCGCTGGTTGGCCGAGGGCCGCGTGCGCGTGGATCGCGGCCGTGTGGTGCTGCGCCATGCGCCGCCGCCCACGGTGCGCGACCACGTGTTGTTCGCGCCCGGGTTCGACGACCAGGCAGCGCTGTCGCACGCGGTGCCGTCACCGCGCACCACTGAGGCTCCCCGATGACCGTGCTCGCTCACCGGCACGCAACACCGCCCACGCGGCTTCGCTACCAGCGCCCGCAACTGCCGTCGCTGGCCGAGGTGGCGCCCTACTACGCGAAGTCCGAGGCCGCGCACTGGTATTCGAACGGCGGGCCGTGCCACGAGCTGCTCGTGCAGCGGCTCGAATCGCGCATGGGCAACGGCGCGTTGGCGCTGCCGGTGGGGAACGCCACGCTGGGTCTCATGGTGGCGCTGGCCGCGGTCACGCAGGACCAGCCGGCGCGCTGTGACCTGGTGATCACGCCGTCGTACACATTCGCCGCCGCGGTGTCGTCGATCCTGTGGACCGGCCGCCAGCCATTGCTGGTGGACGTGCACCCGCGCCACTGGCAGCTCGACGAGCACGCACTGGCGCAGGCGCTCGAGCGCTACGACGGCCGCGTGGCGGCCGTGCTGGGCACGTCGACGTTCGGTTGCCCGCCACCGGCGGCCACACGCGCGCGCTGGCAGGCGCTGTGCGACGAGGCGGGCGTGCCGCTCGTCATGGATTCTGCGGCGGCCTTCGGGGCCGAACTCGAGAACGGCGGCTGGCTGGGCACACAGGGTGCGGTCGAAGTGTTCTCGTTCCACGCCACCAAGCCGTTCGCCATCGGCGAGGGCGGGCTCGTGACCACGCGCTCGCCCGAGCTGCGCGAGCGCATGGCGCGGCTCGTCAATTTCGGGTTCGACGCGCAGCGCATGGTGCAGGAACCACTGGGCATGAACGCCAAGCTGAGCGAGCTGCAGTCCGCCGTGTCCCTCGCCGTGCTTGACCGCTTCGACGCCGTGCTGGCCGCGCGGCGCGCGCTCGCCGCGGCGATCACGGCCGCGCTCGAGCCCGAGGGCTACCGGTTCCAGTCCGGCGCCCCGCGCTCGACGTGGCAGTCCGTGCCCGTGCTGGCGCCCGACGCCGCCACGCGTGAGGCCGTGCGCGCCCGCGCCGCGGAACACGATGTGGAAGTGCGTGCCTACTTCGAGACGCCGCTGCATGCACACCCGCCGTTCGCGGGCTTCCCGCGCGCCGATGCGCTGGCCGTGACCGAGGACCTGGCCGCGCGTTGCTTGTCACTGCCGATGGCCAACGATCTCCGCCAACACGATGTGGAGCGCATCATCGCCGTGGTGCGCAGCGAGGCCTTTCGTGCGGCCGCGTGAGCAGCTCACCGCCATCGTGCTGGGCGACGGCGCGCGACGCGCGGCCGCCGACACCGCACTGCACGCGCGCGCGCACGCGGGCCGCGTGCTGATCGCCGAGCGCGATGCCGCCACCGCGCAGGCGTTGGCCGAGCAGGCGTTCACCGCCGACGTCGGCGTGCTGGCGTGCGATTGGAGCGACGCCGTGGCCGCCGCCGAACTGCTGGCCACGGTCGACAGCGAGTGGGCCGTGTTCCTGGCGCCCGGCGAAGCCCTGCTCACCGACGACCCGGCGGCCTTCGCGCGCGAGTGGCGCACGTTGCCAGCCGGGCCTGTGGAGTTGCTGACGGGTGCGCGCGCCGAGACGCGACTGCACCCACCCAGCGCCGACGCGCTGGCCGTTGTGGGCGGGCCCGCGCCGGTGCGCCTGCGGCACCTGCGCATCGGGCCGATGCCCGCGAGCATCGCGCTGCCCGCACCCGCCGCACCGGAATCGTACGAGGCGGCCACCGCTGGCTTCGCGGCCCTCGCCGCCGACCTGCCCGCGGCCATCCACAGCCCGCGCCGGCTGCGCGGCGCACTGCGCGGCGACGATCTGGATGCGCTCGAGCACCTGGTGGGCGCACTCGACCTGTACGAGGAGCGCCGGCTGCTGGCCATGGCACGAGACGGCCGCGACGTGTGCTGGACCGACGAAGCCGAGGCCGAGCCGCTGGTGACGATCCGCATCGCCACGTACCACCGCCCCGAGCTCATCGGAGCGTCCATCCAGTCGTGCCTGGCGCAATCCTACGAGCGCATCGAGGTGCTGGTGGTGGGCGACCACTGCAGCAGCGAGACCGCCGCGGTGGTGCGCGGGTTCCGCGATTCGCGCGTGAGGTTCGTGAACCTGCCCGCGCGCGGCATGTACCCCAGCGAACTCATGGCGCGTTGGCGTGTGGCCGGCGTGCTGCCGGCCAACGCGGCGCTCATGCTGGGCGAGGGTTCCTGGATCACCGCCTGCGATGACGACGACGAGTTCACGCCCGACCATGTGGAAGTGCTGCTGCGCGCGGCACGCGAGCAGCGCCTCGAGATGGTGTGGTCCAAGGCCGACATGGAAGTCGCCCCCGGTCGCTGGGACGTGATCGGCGGGACACCCTTGCGGGAAGGCCACGTCACGCAGGGTTCGGTGCTGTACTCCATGGGCCTGCGCTTCCTGCACCTGTCGAACACGTGCTGGCGGCGCGAACTGCCGGCCGACTACCACCTGTGGTCGCGCATGCAGGCCATTGGCGTGCGCATGGGCTTCGTGGACCGGGTGACCTACCGGCACAAGCTGGAGACGCACCAGCGCGTGCGGCTCAGCGCGTGACGACCATGAGCGCGAAGCCGTCGTAGCCCTTGGCACCCACGGTCTGCAGTGCCGTGGCGGCCAGGCGCGGTTCCTGCGCCACGTAGTCGTTCATGCGCCGCACGCCCTGCACGCTGGCATCGCTGTTCGTGGCGTCGATCACGGCGCCGTCGCGGATCACGTTGTCGGCCAAGATCAGCGTGCCCGGCCGCGACAACGCGAGTCCGGCTTGCACGTACTCCCGCAAGCTGGCCTTGTCGGCATCGATGAACACGAGGTCGAACGGCCCCGTGCCATCGCGCTGCAGCGCCGCCAGCGTGTCGGCGGCAAGGCCCAGCCTCAGTGTGATGCGCGCCGCCATGCCGGCGCGCGCGAAGTTCTCCTGCGCCACTTGTGCGTGCCGTGCATCGGATTCGAGCGTGACCAAGTGGCCATCCGCGGCGAGCCCGCGCGCCAGCCACAGCGTGCTGTAGCCGCCCAGCGTGCCGATCTCCAGGATGCGGCGGGCGTTCAGCATGCGCGCGAACACTTCCAGCATGCGGCCCTGCGTGGCCGACACGGCGATGGCCGGCAGGCCGGCGGCGTGACTGGCCACGAGCGCAGCGTCGAGTGCGGCATCGTGCGGCAGCAACGTGGCGGTCAGGTAGTCGTCCACGCGGGCCCACAACATGCGGTCGTCAGTGCTCATGCGCGCATGTTGCCGCGGTGCGCGGCCGCGTGCAACGGCGCGTTCAGCGTACGTGCGCGCCGGTCACCAGTTCGGGGTGGGCGGCGGAGAAGTCACCCATGCGGTCGTGCGCCATGGCCTGCCACAGATCGCGGCCGTGGTCGCCGTCGTAGTACACGACGCTGGCATCGCCCTCGGTGCCGGTGCCCACACTGGGCGCGGTCAGGAACACGATGTCGTCCGCCCGCAGCGCGCGCATGGAGGCGGCCAGCCGCAGGAGTTCGTCGGTGCCAAGCTCGGCGTCCACGCGCACACCGTCGCCCAACGCCGCAGCGAGCTGCTGGAGTTCCCGCGGGTCCGTGAACGTGTGGCGGTCGGTGAGCAGGTGGAACACCGCGCGTGCGTATTGCTGCTGGCGCTGCACACGGTCGAAGTCGCCATGCGGAAGCCCCTTGCGCGCGCTCACGTAGGGCAGTGCCGTGGCGCCGTCGAACTCGAGGGCCACGTCGCCACGTGCGTTGTCGGCCGTCGCGGGCGTCAGCATGCTCACAGGCACGCCGCCGAGGGCATCGGTGAGGCGGCGCAGCCCCGTCCAGTCGATGACCACCAGGTGATCCATGCGCAATCCGGTGAGCTGCTCCATGGTCTGCACGAACAGCGCGGGGCCGCCCAGCGAATAAGCGGCGTTCAGCTTGTGCTCGCCCAAGCCCGGCAATGTCACCCAGCAGTCGCGCGGCACCGATACCACCCAAGCGTGCCGGCGATCGGCATCGACATGCAACACCATGACCGCATCGCTGCGTGCGCCGTGTTCCTGTGTGGTGCGCATCTCACCGTCGAGCCCGGCGACGAGGACGTTGAGGCTGCCACCCGTACCGGCCGGCCTGGCGGGGCGCGACGACTCGGCCATGGAGAAGGCGCCCTCGACCCTGCCGATGCGATCGGCGAGCCTGCGGGCCGTCCACCACGCGCTGCCGAGCACGCCCAGACCCAGCACGAGCAGGGCCGCCAGCACCGCCATGACGATCGCACCCGCACGCGAGTGACGCGGTGCGGGGGCGTGGCGGTGGCGGATGGCGCTCTCCGGGAACGCGACGATGCGGGCGTCCGGAGCCGTGTCGTGTGGGGAGGACATGAGCTTCTCCGAGGACTACGGAGAAGCATGACAGTGCGAGCGCGTTGCGCTCCAGCAACTTCGTGCGCATGCGATCGGAATCCTCCGCGCGGGTCGCATGCGCGTTGCAGAGTGCCCGAACGCACACCTGCGGTGGGCGACGCCGGCTCCAGAAGTGCGAACGGCCGGGCGCTCGCGCACCCGGCCGCCTCACGGAGCTCAGGCGGAGCGCCGGTCCAGGCGCGCTCCCCAGTGCACCTCACGCGTTCGCGTGCGGTCGCTCCGCCTTCCCTTCGCGCCGAGCGCGGGTGGCGATGTCGCGCACCTGTTCACGCACTTGCTTGAGGAGCGCGGCATGCTGCGCCGACAGCTCCGACATCTTGTGCGACAGCGCTTCCATGTCCGGGTCCGAGTCCGCGCGCACCTCGTCGAGCTGCGTGCGGAGCTGGTCGAGTTCGCCGCGCAGTTCCTGCAGCTCGGCGCGGGCATTCGCGAGGTCGCGCGCCGGCCGGCCGGCGAGCCGTGCCTGAACCATGGCCATCCGCGCGCTCACCGCACCCATGCGGCCGCCGATGCGGCCCATGCGCGCCCCGCGGCGGCCC
>JBEBGT010000164.1:0-7248 GCA_040081365.1 Candidatus Eiseniibacteriota bacterium
GAGCGGGCTCGCGAAGACCGGCCACGCCGGCGAAGCGCTCGAGGCGCTGCGCAAGGTCGTGGCGGTCGCCGTCACCACGCAGGGCGACTCGGCGGCGGAACCGTTCCGCGAAGCCGTCACCGAGGCGCTGCGCCAGGGACCGGGCAA
This sequence comes from Candidatus Eiseniibacteriota bacterium, assembly GCA_040081365.1. Taxonomy (GTDB): domain Bacteria; phylum Eisenbacteria; class RBG-16-71-46; order RBG-16-71-46; family RBG-16-71-46; genus JAIOPA01. The sequence continues at coordinate 148 of JBEBGT010000164.1, forward strand.
GAACGTGCCGGGCCTGGAAGACGCCATCACGCAGAGCGGGCTCACGTCCGAGGAGACTCCGCTGGCCAAGGCCATCGACGCATTCGACACCATCGCCTCGTTGGCACCGGGCCGTGGTGTGCTGCACGACGGCTTCGGCCCGGGCCGCATCGTGGCCAACGACACGGTCACGATCGTGGTCGACTTCATGAAGTCGAAGGGCCACAAGATGCCGTACGTGGCCGCCAGGCGGACGCTCACGCCGGTGGGCGAAGACGACATCCGGCTGGTGCGCTACACGAACCCGTCCGAGATCGTGCGCATGCGCACCGAGGACCAGGCCAGCATGGTCGTATCCGCGCTCAAGTGCTTGGGCGGCTCCGCCGACGCCAACCGCTTGAAGCTGTTCCTCATCAGCACCGACCTCGTGGCCGCCAAGGAATGGACGGTGTTCTGGCGCAAGGGCAAGACGGCGTGCGAGAAGGACCCGCGCATCGATCACACGCGCGCCTTCGAGCAGTTCTACAAGCTCGCGCCCGCCGGCAAGTCCGCCGGCACCAGCAAGTCGGGTGCGGGCGAAGTCGCCATCTCGCATGACGATGCGCCGCTGCCCGCGCTCGAGATCCGCAAGCCGGCCAAGACGAACCTCGGCACCATCCGCAAGTTCCTGGCGCAGCACCCCACGCTCGAGGAGCCGCTCAAGGGCCGCTTCGGGCGCTTCGTGCAGCGCACGACGCTCGACCTCGATTCCGATAAGTCCGACCGCGCCCGTGCCGGGCTCTACTTCGCGCGCTGGAACCCCGAGCAGCGCGAAGTGTGGCTGGGCGTGGTGCGTTCGCTGTGGAACATCGGTATCGGCATCAGCGACCTGTCCTACGAGGACGAGCAGCTCACGTTCCTCGCGGACTCGCGCACCGCGGGCGTGGCCGCCGAGGCCATCCTGTCCGCCCTCGACTCGCGCTTCTCGGCCGTGCGTGAAGCCGCCGAACGAGAGCGCGCCGAGCTCGACGACGCCGGCAAGGCGCAGCTGCGCCGCACGCTCATCGACCGCGCCATCTCGTTCCCGGCCGCCGTGCTGAGGCTCATCGAAGAGGCCGTCGACGCGCCCACGCCACCCGAAGACGCCTGGCGCCTGTACATCGCCGCGCTGCAGCTCATCGAGAACGCTCCCAAGCCGTCCACGGGCGAGAAGGTGCTCAAGTGGATCGACGAGGGCGGTGCGTTCCAGCGCATGCTGGCCGACATGACACCGCCGAACGAAGCGCGCCTCAAGCTGCGCGTGCTGCTGCGGCAGTGGCGCTCGTCCGACCGCTTCCTGTTCCCGGCGCTCGAATCCGTGGCGCTCATGGGCATGCCGGGCGAGAAGCAGTGGGTGCTCGACCATCGGCAGAAGAAGACCGACGCGCTGTTCAGCCAGGTGGGCGAGCAGGCCGAGGACTTCGACACGCCGGTCATGACGCGGGCCACGTGGCATGTTCTGCAGAAGGAGCTCGACGACATCGAGCGCGAACTGCGCACGACGATCCCCGCAAGTATCCAGAAAGCCCGCGAACTGGGCGACCTCAAGGAGAACGCCGAGTATCATTCGGCGAAGCTCAAGCAGGCCAATGCCCAGAAGCGCGCCGGCTCGTTGCAGATGCGCATCTCGCGCGCCCGCTTCGTCGAGGACTCCGATTTCAAGGACGGCGTCGCCGGCCTGGGCACCGAAGTGGTGCTCGAGGACGGCAGCGACACGCGCTCGTTCTGGATCCTGGGCGACGGCGAGCACCACCTGGGTGATCACGTCATCTCGCACATGACGCCGATCGCGAAGGCCATTCTCGGCCATCGCGTCGGGGAATCGCTCGAGTTGGGCGAGGGCGACGCCAAGCGCGCGTGGCGCGTGCGTTCGGTGACGCGCCGTCTGCCGCCGGCCGAGACGCCCTCCAGCGCTTCCTGAGGCACGCGCCGCAGTTCGCATGTTCACAGCGCGTTGGCGCTGTGCGCGCGCCGCGTTGGTGCGAGCGACTGCCGTCGTCGTGCGTTCGGACCCCGCGCTCGCGCGGTGATGCGACCGGTCCCGGGTGCCGCGAAAAAAGATAATTCTTTTCGCGTCGGGCCTGCGCATTGGCACGCGCGTGCTGTCGAACATGCGCGTCAGGCGCACGAAAAAAACTCACGCGGCAGGCGAAAATCGGTTGGCAGCGCGGGCGCGTCACGCTATGTTCCGCGCACGTTTCGCAACGGCAGCGCGCATCCACTCCGAGCTTCAGGCGCGCGACAGCTTCGCCGGTCGGGTCGCGCGCGTGACATCCGCGAGCGCCCAAACAGCAATCTCAAGACCGGTGGGCGGCGATGACACGAGTTTTGGCCGCAGTGGTACCGGGTGGGCGTCCGCGCCGATCCGTGCCATTCGGTCGGAAAAGGATTTCCCGCCGCCCGCTCAAATTCCGCCGAGTGAGTCGTCCTCGGACGTGACCTCGAGCACAGGAGACCACGATGTCGCTGCAGGCCCGTGCCGGTGGTCTCGCACTCGAGATGGATGATTCGCTCCGGGGCATCGTCGCCTTGGGCTGGCTCGAGGCCGACGGCCTGAACCACGTCCCGCTCGGCGAGGCATTCGAGACCGAGCGCGACGCGTCGATCACCACACTCATGCGCCGCTTCACGGGCCGCCAGGCGGCCGATATCCCCGGCGTGGCCGAGACACGCGGCATGTTCCATCGTCTGGGCGTCGACCCCACCAAGTCGCGACCCGCGAGCGAGGCGCTCCTGCGCCGCGTACTGCAGGGCAAGGGGCTGCCGCAGATCCTACCCGCGGTCGACGTCTGCAACCTCGCGTCGCTCGAGCACCAGCTGCCGCTGGGCCTCTACGATCGCACGCAGGTGAAGGGTGCCATCTTCGCGCGCATGGGCCGCTCGGGCGAAGGCTACGACGGCATCCGCAAGGGCCACGTCAGTCTGTCGGGCAAGCCGCTGCTGGCCGACGACGACGGCCCGTTCGGCGCGCCCACGTCGGACTCCGGTCGCACGCAGGTCACCGCCGACACCACGTCGCTGCTGGCCGTGGTGTACTGCCCGGCCGAGCGCCCGGGCCAGCACCTGAGCCTCATGCTCGAACGCGTGGCCGAGCTGCTCGGCCGCCACTGCGGCGCCACCGTGCACCTGGTGCAGACGCGCCAGTAGTGGTGCCCGGGCCGCAGCTCGGCCGGCCGCGACTCGCAAGAACCCTCAGGTCCGGCTCCGGGGCGGCCGATGACAGGGCGAACCCGCCGTGCATCCCGTGGGGCTTTCCGGTGGCGGCTCGCCGCGGCCGGCTCCAGCCTCACGCCGCGCTTCGGGCTCGGCCGATGGTGATTCCCATGCGCGCACGCCCCACGGCACTCATGGACCATTGGTCGCAACCACTGATTTCGCAATCATTCACCGGCGCTGATGACCCCGGTGTTTGACCCGCTGGTGAACGTCGGCCAACCTTCACCCGTCGTTCCCCACCCGGTCCGCGACCCGGACCGCATCCAAGGAAGGAGCCAGAGACATGAAGAAACTGTTCTTCATCGCAGTGGCGATCCTCGCGCTGGGCGCGAGCACCGCTCGCGCCGCCGGCGTCGGAGTCGGTGTATTCGGCGGCATGAGCATCCCCGTGCTGCAGGACGATCAGGACAAGGGCAGCCTCATGGGCCTGCGTGTGCCCGTGAAGCTGGTGCCGCTGCTCACGATCGAGCCGTTCTATGCCAAGAGCGGACTCGGTGACAAGACCATCGACGTGGCGGGCCTGAGCCTGACGCGCGAGGGTTCGGACGTCACCAGCTACGGCGCCAACATCATGCTCACGCTGGGCGGTCCGGTGAGCTTCTATCCGTTCGCGGGCATCGGTTCGGCCAAGTTCGAACGCGCGGCGCAGGACGAGTCGTTCACGTCGTATCACCTGGGCCTCGGCATGGGCTTCGGTGTGGTGCCCAAGCTGTCGATCGACCTGCGCGGTGAACTGCAGGCCGCCGTCGATGGCGACGTGTCGCGGAAGATGCTCAACGTCACGTTGGGCGCGTCCTACTCGCTGTTCAGCATGCCTTGAAAGGGAGCCCGACCATGAAGATGCTTCGTACGACTGTGCCCGTGCTGGCCCTGGCCGCACTCGCCGCGGCCGGCTGCTTCCTCGTCTCCGGTCAGTTCGTGGTGAACTACGCGCTGCCGAGCCCGTTGCACGTCACGACCGGCGCCACGCTCACGGGCGTCGACGTCGACCTCAACACGATCAGCGAGTACGACGACCACAAGGCCGACCTGAAGCGGGTCGATGACCTGGCGCTGGTGGGCAACTTCAGGAACAACGCCGGCGCGGCGGCCCAGGTGGAGTGCTGGATCGTGCCTGGCGCCACGCTCAACCTGACGCCGGTGCAGCTCTCGACGCAGGGCGTGAAACTGTGGGGTCCGATCAACGTGGCCGCCGGCGCCACGGAGAAGGTCGATTGGAACCGCTCGGCCACGCTGTTCGTGGGCCGGCAGACGCTGATCGACGAGATCAAGGGCGACGGCCACTTCTCGCTGTACGTGACCGCCAATGGCGCGTTCGATCTGGACATCACGAACGGTGCCGTCATCGCCGTGATCGGTGCGGGCAAGTAAACTCCCCGATTCCGTCAGCACCTGAGCAGGACCGAGGCCCCGGCCGCCGAAAGGCACCGGGGCCTTGGTCTTGGTGCGCGGCGCGCACCGGCCATGCCGGAACGATGCAGGCGCTGGGGTGTCGTTCGGTTGCCCGGCGCGGGTGGCTCTTGAGCTCTGGTGGGCGCGCTGCCGCGAACACCGTCGTCGCCCGCGCCGCCCGCCGGCCCGCTTACTGCGTTGCGCCGACGCTCAGCCCCGCCAGCGGTTCGTGATCGGCAGCCGGCGGTCCTTGCCGAACGCGCGCGGCGTGATCTTGATGCCAGGCGGGCTCTGGCGACGCTTGTACTCGGCCAGATCCACCATGCGCGCCACTTTGCGCACCAGCGCCTCGTCGTGGCCCATGCGCGCGATCTCGGCCGGCGAACGATCTTCCTCGACGTACTCGCGCAGGATGGCGTCCAGCACGTCGTAGGGGGGCAGCGAGTCCTGATCGGTCTGGCCGGGCTTGAGCTCGGCCGACGGCGCGCGCGTGATCGTCCGCTCGGGAATGGCCGGCGACTGCGCGTTGCGCCAGCGCGACAGCGCGTACACCTGAGTCTTGTAAACGTCCTTCAGTACCGCGAAACCGCCCGCGGTGTCGCCGTACAGCGTGCTGTAGCCCACGCTGGTCTCGCTCTTGTTGCCGGTGGTGAGCACCAGCCAGCCGAACTTGTTGCTGAGCGCCATGAGCGTGTTGCCGCGGATGCGCGCCTGCAGGTTCTCTTCGGTGGTGTCCGGTGCGCGGCCGGCGAACGACGGTGCCAGCGCGGTGTCGTACGATTTCATGAGCTCGCCGATGGGCACGGTCTGGATCTGGATGCCCAGCGTGCGCGCCAGCTGTTCGGCGGTGTCCTGCGACTCGCGGGAGGTGTAGGGCGACGGCATGGCCACACCCATCACGTGCTCGGCTCCGAGTGCGTCCACCGCGAGGCAGGCGGTGAGCGCCGAGTCGATGCCGCCCGACAGCCCCAGGACCACGTTCTCGAAGCCGTTCTTGCGCACATAGTCGCGCACGCCCAGCGTGAGCGCGGCGTAGACCTCGGCCTCTTCGGTGGTCTCCACGCGCTCGGCGCGTGCGGCCAGCGCGGGCTTGGTCATGACGCCCACGCCCACGCCCGCCCCCGAACCCGCCGCGTCGCGGCCGGGGTCGGTGAGGTGCACGCGCGGCATGGGCTCGGACTCGTCGAGCGAACGTTCCTTGCGCAGACGCGGGTCGTGCAGCCGGGCGTTGAAGACTTCGTCCAGGTCGACGTCGGTGACCACCAGGTCCTCGGCGAACGCCGCGCCCTCGGCCAGCACCTCGCCATGCTGGTCGCAGATCAGGCTCGAGCCGTCGAACACGATCTCGTCCTGCCCGCCCACCAGGTTCACGTAGCACACGATCGCCAGCGTGTCGGCGGCGCGCGTCGAGATCATGCGGCGGCGGTCTTCAGCCTTGCCGGCGTGATAGGGCGAGGCCGACAGGTTCAGGATGATCTCGGCGCCACCGCGCACCACCTGCTCTTCGGACGGCCCGCCGGACAGCCAGATGTCCTCGCACACGTTGACGCCGAACACCACGCCGTCGCGCGCGAACACCAGGCTGTGGCGTTCGGCCATGAAGTAGCGGTTCTCGTCGAACACGCCGTAGTTGGGCAGGTAGCGCTTGCGCGCCGTGCCCACGAAGCGCCCGTCGTGCAGGACCGCGGCCGAGTTGTAGAGGTCGGCGTCGCGCTCGAGCGTGCCCACCACCACGGTCATGCCCCGGGTGTGCTCGGCCAGGCTGCGCGTGCGGTCGATGCAGCCCTGGATGAACGCCGGCTTCAGGAGCAGGTCCTCGGGGGGGTAGCCCGGGACGCACATCTCGGGGAACGCCAGCAGGTCCACGCCCAGCGCGCGGGCACGCGCGATGGCGTCGACGATCTTCGCGATGTTGCCGTCAAGGTCGCCGACGGTGGAGTTGATCTGGGCGAGGCCGATCCGGAGCAGGCGCATGAGTGCGGGTCAGTGTGGCCGGAGGGTGCCGCCGGCGCAAGCCCATTGCCCGGTCGTCCGCCGTAAGCCGTTGCCCACAAACGAAAACGCCCGACCTATGGCCGGGCGATCCCGTTTCGTACGGAGGGGCCTCTGGCCCGACCGCTTGCGCAAGAGAGACCGGGTGCGCCGCACTTGTTTGCGGGCACTCCCAAAATCCGACCTCCCATCCGGCAGGGACCTCTCGGGTCCATGTCTTTACTGGCCGGGAAAAGGCTCTTGCTGCATGGCGGAGGCACCGGCTCACAGGCCGGGCTCCAGACCTGGAAGCTGCAAGGAACGTTCCTTTCAGCCTCTGGGTGGCGCCACGCGTGTAACTGATTGTGAATACATGTCCGGCCGAGCGCAACGGGTATTTTCACCCGCCAGTGACCGGGCGGACCTGTGTCATTACTGTCGCGGAACGCCCACTATGTGACCACTTGGGGTGCGCTCCGAGACCGGGGCGGGCCGGGGACCCGGAGGGCGGGCGCGGACCGGCCT
>JBEBGT010000165.1:0-7233 GCA_040081365.1 Candidatus Eiseniibacteriota bacterium
GCATGGGGTCGCGCGTCATGGGCAGCGGCGCGGGCATGAACATGGGCAGCGACGGCGCGCCGGTCGAGGCGGCACCCGGCACCGGCAGGAACACCGTGCGCAGCTCGGGCAGCGCCAGGAACAGCGCGGCGGCCAGCCACAGCGCCATGGCCGGCCGGCGCAGCCACGCCCAGCGCGCCATCTGCTCGCCGCGATCGGGCAGCGAGCGCGACCACAGCCAGAACGCCAGGGCCACCAGCTCCACCCCGCGTGCCGCCCACGCGATGCCCGGCAGCATGAGCAGGATCACGCCGAGCGTGGCGCACACGCCGCCGGCCACGCTCGGTCGCAGGCCGAAGCGCGCGCGCGGGCTGCTGTCGAGCGTGGCGCTCAATCCTGCAACTCGTGCGCGTCCGACACGAACGCCGAACCCGCGTAGCGCTCGCGGCCGTCCGCGATGCGCGTGACCAGCGTGATCACCAAGAGCGCGGCCACCAGGGCCGCCCCGGCGGGCGCGCCCTCCTGCGCCACGTCGGCCGTGCGCGCCGAGGCCGTGAGCAGCTCCAGCCCCACGCCCAGCGCGCCCACCGCCAGCGTGGCGCGGCGCACGTGGCGGCGCATCATGAGGTGCAGAAGCCCCAGCCCTACCAGCAACGCGCCCAACGAGGCGCGGCGCGCGTCCTCGGGCTCGAACGTCTGGCGCCACACCGCCGCCAGCATGAGCGCCAGGAGCGCCAGCCCCAGCGGCAGCGCCACCGCTCCGGCCTCCACGCCGCGACGGCGCGACGTGCTGCCGGCGAGCTCGGGGCGATCGGGGCGGCCCGAGAGCCAGGCGATCAAGAGCCAGACCACGACCCACGCGCCGCGCACCCACAGCGGCACGGCCATCTCGGCCAGCAGCAGCACGCCGGCGGCTCCCACCAGTGCGGCGATCCGCGCCAACTGGCGCCCGGGCAGCAGCGTGGCCACGAGCATCGCCCCCGGCAGTGCCAACAGGCGCGCCAGGTGGAACGGACCCAGACTGGTCCATGCCTCGAGCAGATGCATGCGATCCCTCGCGTGCGATGGCTTCTGGGACGGTGCCGGGGCACCGCGGGCCGGGACTACGGGATGTGGACGGCCTCGGCCGACTTGAGCGTGGCGAGGAACGCGTCGGGGCTGGCCGCCTCGCGCAGGGCCTGGCGAACGGTCTCTTCCTTGAGCAACCGCGAGATGTTGGCCAGCACCTTCACGTGCATCGCACCGCCGCTCTCGGGGGCCACCAGCAGGATGAACAGGAACGCGGGTTCGCCGTCCACCGACTCGAACTCGATGCCCTCGGGCGCCACGCCACAGGCGGCCACCAGGCGGTCGACCAGCCGGGCTTTCCCGTGCGGGATGGCCACGCCGTTGCCGATGCCGGTGCTCATCATGGCCTCGCGGCGCAGCACGCGGTCCAGGATCTCGCCGTGGCTGTCGATCCCGTGCGCGGATTCGAGCAGCCCCACCAGCTCGGCGATCGCCTCGCGCTTGCTGCGGGCGCGCAGGCGCGTCGTGACAGCCTGGACGTTGAGCAGTTCGGTGAGGCGCATGAGGGGTCGTCCGGAAGGTGGCGGGCGGGCCGAAGCGGGCAGTGGACCGCAAACTAGTGAGCACGCGCGGGCGCGTCAAGCGCGGCGGCCCCGGACGTCGTGGGGTTCGACAGGGGCACACGACTCCAGCGATCGCGCCGCATCATGCGCGCGAATTCGTACGGACCCGCGACCGGCTGTGCTACACTTTTCGGCAGTCCTATTGCACTCCCCACATCACCGCTCGACAGACCCCGTGAGGCCCCCCCAGTGGCTCAGGGCGATAGGTGTACGGCTGGGCAGCCGGCAAGGAGGCAGGTTCGCCCATGAAGCAGCAACCCATTGGTTTCCGCGACCTCCTGGAGCGGCTCCTCCCCGTCGAGGAACTGCCTTCGGTCGATCGCCTGCGCGTCCAACGTGCGCTCCGCTCCGGCATCGCCGTCGAAGTGGAACGTGCCGCCATGCGTGCCATCGATCTGCTCGAACAGCAGGGTGCGATCAAGCGCTTGCCGCCCGAAGTCATGGCGGCCGGCCCCATGGTGCGCTACCAGACTCGCGACCAACATGACGTCATCACGTTGCAGCTCCCGGGCCCCCGGGTGCGCGACGGCATCACCATCGTGGCCAAGAGCGCTCTGCCCATGCAGGCGCCCGCGCGGCTCGACCAGGTGCGCCGGCTCGTGCGCCTCGATGACCCGCTCACGTTCTCGGACCCGCGCACCGGCACCACGCGCGCGGGGCTGCGCGAACAACTCGATCAAGCTGGACGTGAACTCCTGGGCTCCGATGCCGTGCGCTATTTCGCGCGCGGCGAGGATGACCCGGGGGCTCCCGAGGGTGCTCCGCTCGACGCTTCGCTCGCGACCGACGCGTTGAAGCACCACGGGATGCTCTTCTACTGCCCCGACACCGAGCGCTCCGGCTCGCTGGCGCTCCCCGCGCGCAGCATCGGCACGCGTTCGGTGGTCGTGGTGGCCGTCACCGGCAGTGACGGCGAACCGTTGGGGCTGCTCGAGGTGCACCACCCCGAGATCGACCCGTACCGCCCCGCCGACCTGGCGCTGGTCGCCCTGCTCGCCGAGTTCGCGGGCGGCGTGCTCGAGCGCGCCACGCGCATCGAGAAGCTGGTGTTCGTGGATCCGCTCACCACCGCGTACAACCGCTCGTACTACGACCTGCAGATCCGCAACGAGATCGCGCGTGCGCAGCGTGAACAGAGCTCGCTGGCCCTGCTCATCTGCGACATCGACGACTTCAAGTCGTTCAACACGTCGTTCGGCTACGAGGCCGGCAACCAGGTACTCGTGCAGGTCGCGGCCGCGCTGCGCACCGGTGTGCGCCCGTTCGACACGGTGGCGCGCTGGGGCGGCGAGGAGTTCGCCGTGCTGCTGACGCCGCCCGTGGTCGAGGACGACGTCATCGCGGTCTCCGAACGCCTGCGGGCCGCGGTCGAGAACACCGCCATCCGGCTCGAGGGCCTGGACGGCCGCGCGCACCGCGTGAACGTCACGGTCAGTGCCGGCGTGGCCATGTTCCCCGATCACGCCGACAACCCGCAGGACCTGTGGCGGCTCGCCAACCAGGCGCTGCTGCTGGCCAAGCGCCCGCCCAAGAACCAGGTCGTGTTCTACCGTCCGCAGGCTGAGACCCGGTTCGGCATCCAATAACCGCCTTCCGGAACATCACGACGCCCGCCTGCGGATCGCTCCGCGGCGGGCGTCGTCGTCTCGGACGGCCGGGCTAGTTGTTCGGCAGCTCCTTGAAGAGTTGCTTGCAGAGCCCGGCCAGCTGCGGCTCGCGCCCCAGCTTGTCGAGATCGTCGCGCAGCGAGAAGCGCAGGTTGGGGTCGTCGGGCGTGGCCTCGACCATGTTGAACACACGGATCACGCGCACGCGGATGTCGGGCTTCATGCGCACCGAGATGTCCTTCATCGAGAACAGGATGCGGCCCATCTTGCTCGAGGTGTCGAGGTGCTTCTTGCTCACGCGTGGGCTTTCTCGGGTGTCCGCGCCGGTTTGGCCGCGCGGAACTGGTAGGAACTGCTCTCGTACGTGACCTCGATCGTGTCGCCCGGCTTGAACGCGCCTTCGAGCAACTTCATGGCCAGCGGGTTCTGGATGCGGCGCTGCAGCGTGCGCTTGAGCGGCCGCGCGCCGTAGTGCGGGTCGTAGCCTTCGTCGGCCAGGGCGTCGCGCGCGCCGTCGGTGAGCACCAGCGTCATGCCGCGCTCGTGCAGCAGCTTCTGCAGCGCCTCGGCGTGCAGTCCCACGATGTGGCGGATCTGCTCGCGCGACAGCTGCTGGAAGATCACCGTCTCGTCGAGCCGGTTCAGGAACTCGGGCCGGAAGTGCTGGCGCAACAGCCGCTGCACGAGTGCTTCCATCTCGGCATGGTCGCGGTCGCCGAACTCCAGGATGGCGTCCGAGCCCAGGTTGCTGGTCATGATGATGAGCGTGTTCTTGAAGTCGACCGTGCGGCCCTGGCCGTCGGTGAGCCGGCCGTCGTCGAGCAACTGCAGCAGCACGTTGAGCACTTCCGGATGCGCCTTCTCGACTTCGTCGAGCAGCACCACGGCGTACGGCCGCCGCCGCACCGCCTCGGTGAGCGCGCCGCCCTCTTCGTAGCCCACGTAGCCCGGGGGCGCGCCGATCATGCGCGCCACGGTGTGCTTCTCCTGATACTCGCTCATGTCCAACCGGATCATGGCGTGCTCGTCGTCGAACAGGAACTCGGCCAGCGCACGCGCCAGTTCGGTCTTGCCCACGCCCGTGGGGCCCAGGAACAGGAACGAGCCGATGGGCCGCTTGGCATCTTGCAGTCCGGCCCGCGCGCGGCGCACGGCCTCGGACACGGCCCGCACGGCCGGGTCCTGACCCACGACGCGCGCGTGCAGGCGCTGCTCCATCTTCACCAGCTTCTGCACCTCGCCCTCGAGCAGGCGCGACACTGGGATCCCGGTCCACTTGCCCACGACCTCGGCGACGTCTTCTTCGTCGACCTCTTCCTTGAGCATGCGGCGCGTCTGCTGCACCACCGCCAGGCGTGCGGTCTCCTGGTCGAGCTGGCGCTGCAATACCAAGAGGTCGTTGTTGCGGATGCGCGCCACCGTCTCGAGGTCGCCCTGGCGCTCGGCGCGCGCCTCGTCGATCTTCAACTGCTCGCGCTGCGCCTTGAGCTCGCGAATGCGCGTGACCGAGGCCTTCTCCTTGTTCCAGTGCTCGTCGAGCGTCTTGAGCTCGGCGCGCAAGCGCTGCAGTTCGTCGTCCAGGCGGGCCAGGCGGCCCTTCGTGGCGTCGTCGGTCTCCTTCACGAGGCCGATGCGCTCGATGTCGAGCTGGCGGATGCGGCGGAACACCTCGTCGAGCTCGACCGGCTTGGAATCGATCTCCATGCGCAGCCGTGAGCTGGCCTCGTCGATGAGGTCGATGGCCTTGTCCGGCAGGTGGCGGTCGGCGATGTAGCGGCTCGACAGCACGGCGGCGGCCACCAGTGCCGAGTCCTTGATCTGGATGCCATGGTGCACTTCGTAGCGCTCTTTCAACCCGCGCAGGATCGCGATGGCATCTTCCACGCTGGGCTCACCCACGAACACGGGCTGGAAGCGGCGCTCGAGTGCGGCGTCCTTCTCGATGTACTTACGGTACTCGTCCAGGGTGGTGGCGCCCACGCAGTGCAGCTCGCCGCGCGCCAGCGCCGGCTTCAAGAGGTTGCTGGCGTCCATGGAGCCTTCGGCGCCTCCGGCGCCGACCATGGTGTGCAGCTCGTCGATGAACAGCACCACGCGATTCTCGGCGTTCGTGACTTCCTTCAACACGGCCTTCAGCCGGTCCTCGAACTCGCCGCGGAACTTGGCACCCGCGATGAGCGAGCCCAGGTCGAGCGAGATCACGCGCTGGTCCTTCAAGCTCTCGGGCACGTCGCCGCTCACGATGCGCTGCGCCAGGCCCTCGGCGATGGCGGTCTTACCCACGCCGGGCTCGCCGATGAGCACGGGGTTGTTCTTGGTGCGGCGCGACAGCACCTGCACCACACGGCGGATCTCATCGTCGCGGCCGATCACGGGGTCGAGCTTGCCGCTGCGCGCGGCCGCGGTGAGGTCGCGCCCGTACTTGGACAGCGCCTGGTACTTGTCCTCGGGGCTGTCATCGGTGACGCGCTGCGAGCCGCGCACGGTGGCGAGCGACTTGAGCAACGCGTCGCTCGTGACCCCGAGCGAGTGGAGCTCTTTCTGCGCGCCGTTCGGGTGCTGGCCGTCGGCGAGTGCGAGCAACAGGTGCTCGACGCTCACGAACTCGTCTTTCATGCGTTCGGCATGCGCCTGGGCGCGATCGAGCACCGAGCGCAGCGGTGCGCCGAGGTAAGCGCTGCCGCCCTGCACGCGCGGCGCATTGGCGAGCGTCTGGTCGTTGGCGCGCACAACGGCGGCTGCATCGACGCCGAGCTTCTGCAGCACGGCCTGCACGGTTCCGCCGCGCTCTTCGAGCAACGCGGCCAGCAGGTGCTCGGGACGGAGCTCCTGGTGCGAGCGGTCGCGCGCGATGCGCTGGGCACGCTCGAGGGATTCGCGGGACTTCACGGTGAAACGCTCGAGTTCCATGATCGGCTACCTCCGCAGTTGTCGATGCGGAAAGTAGCACAGGGTTTCAGCCCCGATGCCCCGTGGGCGTAAGGCCTGAGTGAAGCCCGTGGGACGAAGGGCGAAACGCGCTCAGGCAGCGCGATCGATCCACGGCAGCAGCACCGGCATGAGCCGCCGGGCCAGCTCGGGGTGCTCCATGGCGAACCACACGGCCTTCCGCAGCGCGCTCCATTCGAGCTCGCCACGCTCCAGCCGGCGCGCCAGGTCGAGCAACCGCGCGCGCACTTCGGCGTGGCGCTCCTTGGGCACTTCCATGCGCGTCAGGTCCTGCACCATGGACGCCACCGCGATGGCATCGGGATCGCCGAAGTCCGGCAGCTCCTGCGTGCGTGCGCCACGGCGTGGCGCGGCACCCAGCACCGGCGACGAACGCATGAACTCGTCGGTGGCGCGTGCGAAGTCCTCGGGGTCGACCGGCTTGCCCTCGGCCTCGGCGATCGCCTCGTCGTTGTCGAACTCCTCGGCGTGCTCGGGCTCCGGCGCCGGCGCGCTCACCGGCGGCGGCGCAGCCGCGCTCGCGCGTTTGCGGGGCGTGGGCAGTTCCGGGCTCGGTGAGGGCTCCACGTTGAACTCGGGATCGTCGAGCAGCGGGCGCACCAGGGTGAGCGGCGGACGCTCGGGCTTGGGCACATCGGTCGGTGCGGCGTTGGCATTTGCGGCCGGGACGCTCGGCGTACCGGGCACGACGCGCAGCTCGGGTGTGCCCGCGGCAGGCTCCCCGCTGGGTGCGGCCACCGGTGCGCGCGGCGTGACGGCCTCGGACGACCGTGTGTCGGCGACGGCATCCGCGACAGCCGATGCCTCGGCCGGTGCTACGTCGGCCGGTGCTTCCTCGGCCGGTCCATCCGTCGCACGGAACTCGGGGCTGATCAGTGATTCGATCGAGACCTTGTCGATGTTGCCGCGCAGCGTCGTCGGGCGCGACATGATCACCGAGCTCGACTCGGAGCCCGTCGGCGGTGCGCTGGGCGGCGGCGCGGGCGCGGGCGCGCTCGGGCTCGCGACCGGGGCGGGCAGGCTCGGCGCGGGCGCAGGAGCGCTCTCAGCCGGCACGGCGTTGGCCG
>JBEBGT010000166.1:0-7223 GCA_040081365.1 Candidatus Eiseniibacteriota bacterium
AGACGGCGCTGTTGCTGTCGCGCTGGTGCGAAGGCGAAGTATCGGCGGACACCTGCGCGCGCGGTGCAGGCGCGACTTCACCGCGCGCTCGCCCAGGCCCAGTGCCTCCCCTACTTCGGCCGCGCTCAGGCCCTCGACGTCGCGCATCACCAGCACCGCGCGTTGTGCCTGCGGCAGCTCGGCGATCGCTGATTCCAACCGCTCGGCCAGCTCGCGCCGCTCGAGCCGCCGTGCGGGGCCCGCCGCGGCGTCCGGGATATCGCGCAGATGCGCGTACGCCGGTGCGTCCAACGGTTGCTGGCGCTTGCCGCGCTGCTGCCGGCGAGCGCAGGCGCGGCGCGCCACCACGTAGGTCCAGGTCGACAGCGAGGCGTCGCCTCGGAAGCGCTCCAATGAGCGCAGCAGCATGTGCAGTACGTCCTGCACCAGGTCGGCGGCGTCCTCCGAGTTGCGGCAGAACCCGCGGCTCCAGCGCCACGCCGGGGCCGAGGCGCGCGTCAGCAGGTCGCGCAGCGCGGCCGCGTCGCCGGCCCGGGCCGCCTTCAGGAGCCGTGCCTCGGCCGCACGGGCCGAAGGGGCCTCGCCGTTGCGAACACGCGACTTAGCGCCTGCGGGGCGGACTGGGCCCGATGTGGTCCCAGTGCCCGCGAATCCTCCGGACATCTGATGTCTCCTACGAGGCGAGGACATGTCTCCAGCCAACTTGCTCACCCCCAGGCCAACGGTCTGAACAGGAACCGCCATGTTAGCAGAACGCTCGCCCGCCCCCGTCCACGCCGCTCGGTTCGGCACCGCGCTGCTCGCCCTGGCACTGGCTGCCGGCTGTGGCGGCGGCAAGCACGAAGCCTCCGCAGACGCCCCGGCCGTGGCCGTGCAACTCGTGCGTGTGGGCTCCGGTGCTCCCGGCACGCTCGAGTTACCCGCGCGCGTGAAGGCCGCCGAGGAGGCCACGCTCACCGCGCGCCACGGCGGACGTATCTCGGCCTTCCCCGTGCGCGAAGGCCAGCACGTCGCCGAGGGCGAACTGCTCGTGCGCTTCGATGCGCCCGAGGCACGGCTCGCGCTCGCGGCCGCACGCGCCGACGAACAGGCGGCGCGCGTCACCGCGCTCTACGCGCAGAAGCAGCACACGCGCATGGAGTCGCTGTTCGCGGCCGGCGTGGTGGCCATGGCCGAACGCGAGAACGCCGAGGCCGCCGATCGCGGTGCCGTGGCACGGCTCGCGCAGGCCACGGCCGCGCGCGAATCCGCCGAGTCGGCGTTCGAAGTGCGCGCGCCGTTCGCGGGCGTGCTCGTGCGCCGGCATGCCGACGTGGGCGCCGATGTGCAGCCGGGCTCGCCGCTCGTGGACCTGCGCTCGCCGAGCGGTGCCGAGATCGTGACCGCGGTGCCCGAAGCCGCGGCCAGCGCGTTGGCCAAGGCCGACGCGTGGGTGCAGGTCGGCGACGGTCCTTGGCGCGCCGCAAGACTCTTACGCGCCGATGGCATGGTGGACCCCGCCACGCGCACGCGCACCGCGCGCTATGCGCCGCGCGATCGTGGTGCGATCGAGCCCGGGGCCTATGCGCGCGTGCGACTGTCGATCGCGCGCGGCACGCCATCCGGCGGCGCGCTCGCGGTGCCCACCACGAGCGTCGTACGGCGCGGCGCGCTCACCGGTGTGTACGTGCACGAGCATGGCCGCGTGTGGCTGCGCTGGCTGCGGCTCGGACGCACGCAGGGCGATGCCGTCGAAGTGCTGTCCGGCCTGAACGCCGGCGAGCAGGTCGTGGCCGCGCCGCAGAACCTCGAAGACGGCGTGCGCGTGAAGGTGGGCTCGTGAGACTCACCACCACCGGCATCGCAGGACGCATCGCCGGCACGTTCCTGCACTCGCGCCTCACCCCGCTCGCGATCCTTGCTTCGGGGCTGCTGGGACTGTTGGCACTCGCCACGCTGCCGCGCGAAGAAGAGCCGCAGATCCAGGTGCCCATGGTCGACGTGCGCCTCACCTGGCCCGGGCATCCGGTCACCGAGGTCGAGCGCCAGCTCACCTCGCCCATCGAGCGCGTGCTGTGGCAGATCCCCGACCTCGAATACCTGTACTCCACCAGCGACGCCGATGGCGCGCTGCTCATCTTGCGCTTCAAGGTCGGGCTGTCGCCCGACAAGGCGCTCACACGGGTGCGATCGCGGCTCGACGAGGCCCTCACGGCGCTGCCCCCGGGCGCCGGAGGGGCTTCCGTCGTGCCGCGGTCGATCGACGACGTGCCCGTGCTGGCACTGACGCTCACCGCACCCACCCGTCAGGACTGGGACGGCAGCGACCTGCGTCGCGTGGGCGAGGAACTCGCCACCGAACTGCGCAAGACCGCCGGCGTGTCGCGTGTGCGCGTGCTGGGCGGCGAGTCGCGCGTCATCGAGGTGCGCCCCGTGCCCGGCCGCATGGCGCAGGCCGGCGTCAGCGCCGGTGCGCTGCTCGACGTGCTGGCGGGCGCCGGGCTGTCGTGGCCTGCGGGCAACGCCACGCAGGGCGGCCAGGTGCGCACACTGCGCGCGGAATCGCCGCTCGCCTCGGCCGCGGACCTGGACGCGCTGCAGATCCCCGGCGCGCGCGGGCCGGTACGGCTGTCCGAGATCGCCGAGGTCGCCGACGGCCCCGCCGAGCCCGCGCGGCAGGTGTGGCGCATCGGCCACGACGGTCACGCCGAACCCGCGGTCACCGTGGAGGTGGCCAAGCGCGCGGGTGTGAACGCCACCGACCTCGTGCACGCGCTGCGCGGCCGGCTCACGCAGCTCCAGCCCACGCTGCTCACGCGCGACGTGCGACTCGAGGTCACGCGCGACCTGGGCGAGACCGCCAAGCACAAGTCGGACGACCTCATGTTCCACCTGCTGCTCGCCACGCTGTCCGTGGTGCTGCTCATCGCGTTCGCGCTCGGCCGGCGCGAGGCGTTGATCGTGGCCATCGCGATCCCGGTCACGCTGGCGCTCACGCTGTTCGTGTATCGGTTCCTGGGCTACACGCTCAACCGCGTCACGCTGTTCGCGCTCATCTTCTCGATCGGCATCCTGGTCGACGACGCCATCGTGGTGGTCGAGAACATCGCGCGCCACTTCGCCATGAAGGACGCGCGCGACACCGACCAGCGCGTGGTCGAAGCGGTGGACGAAGTCGGCAATCCCACGCTGCTCGCCACGTTCGCGGTCATCGCGGCCATCCTGCCGCTGGCGTTCGTGGGCGGGCTCATGGGCCCGTACATGAAGCCGATCCCCGTGGGTGCGTCGCTCGCCATGCTGTTCTCGCTCGGCGTGGCGTTCGCGATCTCGCCGTGGGCGGCGCGCCGGCTGCTCCAGCGCGGCGCGGCCGCGCACGGCGGGCACGAGCCGCAGGAATCGCGCATGGACCAGGCTTACCGGCGCGGCATGGGCCGCCTGCTCGACGACGGCCGCTCGCGCGGCTGGTTCTTCGCCGGGCTTATCGCGCTGTTCGTCGCCGCCGCCTCGTTGGTGGCGTTCCGGCTCGTGACCGTGAAGATGCTGCCGTTCGACAACAAGAGCGAGTTCGAGATCGTCCTGGACCTGCCGCCCGGCACGCCGCTCGAGCGCACCGTGGCCGTGGCGCACGAGGCCGCACGCTTGGCCGCCGCCCAACCCGAGGTCGAGGACGCCGTCGTGTACGCCGGCATGGGTGCACCCGTCACGTTCAACGGGCTCGTGCGGCACTACGACTTCCGCGACGAGCCGCGGCTCGCCGAGGTGCAGGTGCGGCTGGTCGAGGCCGGCAAGCGCAAACGCCAGAGCCACGCCATCGCCAAGTCCGTGCGCGACGACCTGCTCGAACTGGCGCGCAGCAGTGGTGCGAGAGTGAAGGTCGTCGAGGTCCCGCCTGGGCCCCCGGTGCTGTCGACGCTGGTGGCCGAGGTCTACGGCCCCGACCTCGACGGCCAGCGCGCGTTCGCGCGCCAGGTGCACGCCGTGTTCGACAGCACGCCGGGCGTGGTCGACACCGACCTCATGCTCACGGAGGGCCGCCCGCGCACGCGCTTCGTGGTCGATCGCGACCGCGCCGCGCTCGCCGGTGTGTCACCGGGCCAGGCCGTGGACGCCGCCGCGGCGTTCTACGGCGGCCGCGCGGTGGGCACGCTGCGCGCCCCCGACTCGCCCGAGGCCGTGCCCGTGTCGGTGCGACTTGCGGCCGCCGACCGCGCCGACCTCGCCGCGCTCTCGGCGCTGCGCATGGGCGCCGGCACGCCGCTCTCGGAACTCGTGCGCACGCACGCCGACAGCGCGCCGCCCGAGATCCACCACAAGAACCTGCGCCGCGTGGTGTACGTGCTCGGCGACGTGGCGGGCAAGGCCGAGAGCCCGGTGTATGCGATCGCCGGGCTGCGGCCGCGCGTGCAGGCACTGGCCACGCCCGACGGCACCCCCGTGCACCAGCTGTCCACGCAGCTGCCGGACTCCGACGACCACTATGAGCTCAAGTGGGACGGCGAGTGGCACATCACGTACGAAGTGTTCCGCGACATGGGAGCGGCGTTCGCGGTGGTGCTGGTGCTCATCTACCTGCTCACCGTGGGCTGGTTCCAGTCGTTCATCACGCCGTTCGTGATCATGCTGCCCATTCCGCTGTCGTTGGTCGGCATCCTGCCGCTGCATGCGGCCATGGGCGCGTTCTTCACCGCCACGTCGATGATCGGCTTCATCGCCGGGGCGGGCATCACCGTGCGCAACTCCATCATCCTCGTGGACTTCATCGAGCTGCGGCGTCAGCAGGGGCTGTCGCTGCGCGACGCGGTGATCGACGCCGGTGCCGTGCGGTTCCGGCCCATGGTGCTCACGGCCGCGGCGGTCGTGGTCGGCGGCGGCGTGATCCTGTTCGACCCCATCTTCCAGGGGCTCGCCGTGGCGCTCATCGGTGGCGAGGTCGCGGCCACGCTGCTGTCGCGCGTCACGGTGCCGGTGCTGTACTACCTGTCGCAGCGCGGCGCCGAGGCGCGCGCGCAACGTGCGGCCGAGCCGGCGCCCGCGGTGCCCGTGTCGGCCGAGGCGGAGGTGTCATGAAGCTGCTGTGGATCGTGGCGGATGCCGGCCGGCTCGAGGCCACGCAGCAGGTGCTGCGCGCCGGTGGCGCGAGCGGTTGGACGGTGTCACCCGTGCTCGAGGGCAGCGGCCGCACCGGCGTGCACGCCGGCGACCGCGTGCACCCCGGCGCGCTGGTCAATGTGCTGTGCGTGGCCGACGACGCGCGGGCCGCGCGGTTGTTCGACGAGGTCGTGTCCGCCCGCGATGGGGCGGGCGACACCATCACCCGGCTGTTCCTGCTACCCGTGGAACGCCAGGCCTGAAATAAAGGAGTAGGGTCATGCGGGTCGAAGAAGCGGTGCGCATGGTGGCAGGCGTGTTCATCCTGGCCTCGGTCGCGCTCGGCGTGTGGGTGAATCCGTGGTGGTTCGCGTTCACGGCGTTCGTGGGGTTGAATCTGCTGCAGAGCGCGTTCACGAAGTGGTGTCCCATGATGTCCATCCTCAAAGCCGCGGGGTTGAAACCATGATGCGTCGTCTGTTCCTGGTCGCTGGCCTGCTCTCGCTCGCCGCGCCCGCGTGGTCGGCGGGTGTGCCCAAGCCGCATGCGCGACCCATGAAGCCCAGCGCGATCTCGACCGCGCTGCCGGACTCCTCGACCGTGCTGGCCCTGCTCGCCGGTGTGCACAATGGCGCCTGCCCGCTGCCCGGCGTGGCCACGGGCGGGCAGCCCGAGGCCGCGAACATCACCGCGCTCGCCAAGGCGGGCTTCCGCACCATGCTCGACCTGCGCGCCGCCGACGAGCCGCGCGGCTTCGACGAGGACGCGAGCATGAAGGCGGCCGGCGTGCGCTACGTGAAGTTGCCCGTCACACCCGCCACGCTCGACGATGCCGTTTTCGAGCAGGTGCGCAGGCTCATGACCGAGACCGGTGGCAAGGGCGTGTTCGTGCATTGCGCGTCGGGCAACCGCGTGGGCGCGGCCCTGATCCCGTGGCTCGTGCTCGATCGCGGCTGGGACGTCGAGCGCGCCGTGACCGCCGCCAAGGCCGGCGGGCTCAAGAGCGCCGAGATGGAAGCCAAGGCGCGCGATTACATCGCGCGACGGCACGTCAAGGGCTGAGGCACTCGAAGTGCGGCCGGGATGCGAACGGGGCGGGCCCGCATGGCCCGCCCCGTTCGCGTGGCCTCCCGGCGTCTCAGGTGTCGAGTAACGCCGACATGCGTTGGTGGCACGCGGCCGCCAGCGGGCAGCACGTGGTGTCGCCCGAGGGCGGCGCCATGCCCATGGACGTGTAGCGGTCCGCGGAGTCGGGCCAGATCGTCACCACCGGCAGGCCGTACTCCGTGAGCCGGCGCGCCACGAGCAGGTTCGCACCTGCGCTCGTGCCCACGCACCAGCCGTGATGCTCACGCAGCCGCGCACACTCGGCCAGCGCCTCGGACGTCGACACGCACGCCACGCTGTCGATCTTGCTCATGTCCACGAGCGCGGGGATGAAGCCGTCGCCGATCCCCATGATGCCGTGGTCCCCGGGCGGCCCGCCGCTCATGACCGCGCTCTCGGTGGGTTCCACCGCCACCACGCGTACGCCGGGGAACTCCTCGCGCAGGGCCTGGGCCACGCCCATGAGCGTGCCGCCCGTGCCGGTCCCCGCCACGAACGAGCCCACGCGCAGCACGCCACGATCCAACAACTGGCGCACGATCTCGCGGCCGGTCGTCTCGCGATGACAGCGCACGTTATCGGGGTTCCCGAACTGGTCGGGGATCCAGTAGCCCGAGCGGTTGCGATACTCGTCGCGGCGCGCGCATGCGCCCGCGAAGCTCTCGGCGCGCGGCGTGAGCCGCACCTCGGCGCCCGCGCGCACCATCATCAGCCGGCGCTCGACGCTCATGTGCTCCGGCATGAAGATGAGCGCGCGACAGCCCAGCTCCTTGGCGGCCAGCGCCAGCGCGATGCCGGTGTTGCCCGAGGTCGCCTCGACCACGGTGTCGCCCGCGTACAGGTCGCCGCGCCGCATGGCCTCGGTGAGCATGAACACGGCGATGCGGTCCTTCACGCTGCCGCCGGGATTGGCGCACTCCATCTTCACGTGCACGCCGTCGATCTCGATGAGCGGCGTGCTACCGACGCGGTCCAGGAGCCTCGGGAGCATGGGCGGATTCCTCGGGTGGATGCGGGCGCGACCGCGCCGGTCTCCCCTTCAGCATAGG
>JBEBGT010000167.1:0-7162 GCA_040081365.1 Candidatus Eiseniibacteriota bacterium
ACTTTCCGCCGCGCCCCGCGAGCAAGGCCCCGGCCGTGCCCGCGGCGGCGTCCGCCGACACGTCGGCGCGCGTGTTCGTGTCGCTCATCTCGGGTCGTGACGAGACCGGCCGCGACCTGAACCTGATGAGCATCAACATCACGAACTACGGCTTCATCGGCAACAACTTCACGGTGCGCACGCCGTCGATGGAATACCCCGTGGGCACCGGGCACGAGCACCTGGTGCGCGGCGGCCTGTGGGTGGGTGCGATCGCCGCCGACCAGAACGGCGCGTTCACCGGTGTGACGACCGGCGCCGTGGACGGCTTCACGGGTGACGCCTCGGCCAATGCCAGCGAGTTCGCGCCCGAGGGCGACCGCTTCGAGGTGCGCTCGTCGCTGCCCAACAACCGTCGCTTCTCGCCACGGGCGGTGAGCGAGCGCGACCTGATCAGCAACTTCGACGACCTGAATCCCAAGCGGGCCGAGAACAACCGCGAGGACCACCGCCCGCTGGGCATCGTGGTGAAGCAGGACAACTACTCGTGGTCGTTCGCGGACTATCGCCACATGGTGTTCTTCCACTGGGTGATCAAGAACACGGGTGCGCCGCTGCGCAATGCGTACGTGGCGGTGTACAACGAGCTGGCGAGCGGCCCCAAGAACAACTTCTCGAACTGGCCGCCGGGCGGCGCGTGGTTCCGCAAGAAGCAGGTGGCGTGGATCGATTCGCTGGACATGTACACCGAGCGTTACTGCCAGAGCGTGCCGATCCCCAACAACTGCTTCTATTCGATCACGCCCGAGATCGCGGCGGTGAAGCTCCTGGGCGTGCGGCCGGGCAACGCCAACGACCCGCTCGACAAGCAGGTCACCATGCAGACGTGGAGCTTCGCGCCGGGTGACACCGCGCGCGACGAGGACATCGAGCGTTACGCGCTCATGAGCTCGGGACAGAAGACCGTGCTGGACCCGTTGCCGCCGGACCTGTCGCCGCCCGCGGGTGACCCCGTCCAGCTCATCTCGATCGGGCCGTTCGCCCAGATCAATCCCGGCGACAGCGTGGAAGTCGACTTCGTTTACCTTGGCGGCACCGACCAGACCAACCTCATCAAGCGGGCGCAGACGGCTCAGCGTGCCTACGACCTGAACTACAAGGTCCCGGTGCCGCCGCCGTCGCCGCGCTTCAAGGTGGTGGCCCGCGACGGCGCCATGGACTTCTACTGGGATGAATCGCCCGAGGCGTTCGAGGATCCGACCAGCCCCATCTTGCGCGACTTCGAGGGCTACCGGGTGTACGCCGGTGATGACCGCGACGACCTGCGCATGCTCGCCCAGTTCGACCTGTCGGCCGCCCCGCACGACACGACCGGGTTCAACACCGGGCTCGCGGCCGTGCGCCTCGCCACGCCGGTGGTGATCGATGGCGTGAGCTACCAGTACAAGTACACGCTCGCCAACCTGCGCGACGGCTTCAAGTACTTCACGGCGGTCACGGCGTACGACCTCGGCACGACCGAGATCGAATCGCTCGAGTCCGGGCGCACGCAGAACGAGGCCATGGTGGTGCCGGCGCCGCGTGCCGGGGAACGTTCGGGCGGTGTGGTGGTGTTCCCGAACCCGTACCGGGTCGAGGCGGCGTGGGACCACGGCCAGAACGTGCGCGAGCACTACCTGTGGTTCGCGAACCTGCCGAGCCGCTGCACGATCCGCATCTACACGCTGGCGGGCGACCTCGTCTACGACTACGCGTTCGATGGTGCCACCTACAACGGCAGCAACGCGCGCGGCGTGTTCAACCCGGCCAGCGACCTGCCGGGCACGTTCTCGGGCGCGACGTTCGGCTGGGACCTGGTGACGCGCCGTGGTCAGGCGGCGGCGACGGGCCTGTACATGTGGTCCGTCGAGGATCAGACCGGCGGTAAGACCCAGGTCGGCAAGGTGCTCATCGTGAAGTCGGACCGGGAGGGGCTGCAGTGAGACGCCTGCTCGCACTCAGTGGCCTGGTGCTCGGGGCGGCGGCGCTGGTCTCGGCCGTGGGCTGCGGCAAGCTCACCGGCAAGCTCACCGGCGTGCCCAAGGGCAACCAGCCGCCCAACACGGTGCTGTTCGTGAGCGGCCCGGTCGACACCGTGAACCACATCGTGCACCTGTTCTGGTTCGGCACCGACATCGACGGTTCGGTGTCGAGCTTCGAGTGGCGCCTCGACAATCCGGCGGCGCCCGCCGACACGGGCTGGCATGCCACGGCGCTCACCGATAGCGTGTTCACCGTGTTCGCTCCGGCCGGCTACACGAACCCGGTGTTCTCGGTGCGTGCGATCGACAACACCGGGGCCCGCGACCCCAGCCCGCCGGTGCAGTCGTTCGAGTTCAGCAACCAGGCTCCCACGGTACGCCTCACCACCAAGCCCGCCGCGGGGGACACCACGTTCGCGTCCGTGAGCGTGGTGTGGAGTGCGAACGACCCCGACGGCGATGCCTCGAAGCTCACCTACCTGGTGTGGCTCGACGGGCACGAGAACGATCCCGAGATCACCACGTCGAAGGCGTTCACCATGCCAAGCGCCCGCTTCTTCAACGCCGGCGTGCTCAACACCGGGCCGCGCAAGCTGTTCGTGCGCGCCATCGACGATGGCGGCCGTGCGGGTCCGCCGGACAGCTGCACGTGGACGGTGCGTCGCGCGGTGGCGGGTCCTCGGGCCCGGCTGCTCATCGTGGATGACGTGCCCGAAGTCGGGCCCAACCGGAATCCCTCGAACCTGCGCTTCGACACGCTGTACACGAACAGTGCCGCACGCGTGGGGCTGACCACGGACCAGTACACCGTGCTGCGGCTCGACACCACGCAACCATTCAAGACCGCGGCGGATTTCGCCCAGACCTTCGGGCTGTTCGAGGTCGTGGTGTGGTACCGCGGTAATGAGATCGACCAGGGACGTGCGCTGTCCAGGCTCCTGCGCATCGGTGAGCCGGGGATCGCTCAGTACCTCGATTCCGGCGGGCGATTCTACGTGGATGGCCTGTATCTGGTGGAAGGCGTCAACGCGGTTGGTCTGTTCTCCGAGGATTTTGTGCGCGGGCACTTGGGAAGTCGGCGGATGCTCGGTGCGTTCACCACCACGAACACGTTCGCCGACACCTCCATCGGGTTCGGCAACGCCGGCGCGAGCGTGTTCCTGCCGCACGTCGACGTGCGCGGGAGTCTGGCACGCGATTCGATCTATGTGCGTGGCGCGATCGCGGTCCGCAGCGGCGAGGCCGGCGGCCTGCGCCAGTTCGACCCGATCGACCGTGGGCAAGTCGTGCTCTGGGGCGGGCTCGGCACGTTGACCCCGGATCTGGGGGATAGCACCGCGGTCGGCATGAGCGTGCCTCAACCCAATGGCGGACGGGCGATCATGGTGTGCACGGTGCCCGGCGGCGCGGTGCCGGCTGTGGGGCCCGGCACGAATGCGGGGTCGGCCGCGCGATTCATCACGAACATCTTCCGGCACCTGGGGCTCGACCAGTAGCGAGTGGCCCGCTCCAGCGGGCCACGAGTGGTCCCACAGGGACGCGGCTGGGAGAGTCCGGTCGCCTGGGGCTCGTGCCGATCGCGCCGCGAACTCGCCGCGAGGACTCGCCCGGATCACGCCGCGTCACGTGGGATGTGACTACGCTGTGCGTGTTTGGTTCTCCTAAAGGATAACGAAATCCGATGGAGTCCGACGGGTCATCAGTGGACTGTTCGAAAGGCCCCGCAACGCGCCCGAAACCGGCCAGAAACATCGAAATTCCTTCGACTTGGCCTACCCCGCTGCTATCATCGCGGTGGTCAAATCCCGGTCATCTCACCCCACGAATGGAAGTCCTTCGCTGAGGCACGGGCCTGCCATGCTCCTGCCATCAGGCAACATCAAACCGGACCTTCACACCCCCTGATCGCGCTTCACGGTTCGTTCTGTCCACCTGCAACGAGGGGTTATCTCATGCACAAGATGCTCACGCGCATCCTGGCCCTTGCTGCGCTCGTCTGTACGGCAAGCGTCGCCACGGCCACGCAGTTCCCGAACGCCACGTGCACCGACTCGGTCACGATCCGTTCGATCCAGGACGCCTCGGCGCTCTGCCACCCGATCGCGGCGGACACCGTTCGCGGCGTCGGCGGCATCATCATCGGCTTCGACCCGATCGCCACGGGCTTCGACGCTTACATCCAGACCACGGGTGGCGGCCCCTTCACGGGCATCGACTTCTTCACGCACAGCACGAACACCAAGAACGCGCCGTACTCGTTCGCGATCGGTGACTCCATCGTCGTCGAGTTCGCCGCCGTCGCCGAGTTCCAGAACGCCACCGAAGTGCTGGCGGCGAACAACAACTTCGGCGCTCCGAACTTCATCGTGCGTAAGGTGTCGTCGGGCAACACGCTGCCGCCGTTCTTCGTCGGCACCACCACGCAGCTGAACGAACTGCCCACGAACGTGTTCTTCGAGCAGTACGAAGGCGCGCTCGTCAAGATCAACGGCCCGCTCACCGTGGTGCGCACGTCGCTCACGGGCGGCCTCGGCAACAACGCGTTCCTGTGCATCAGCCCGTCGGCGCCGAGCGACTCGGTGTTCGTCGATGGCAACAAGCTCACGACGTTCGCGCCGCCGGCCGTGGGCACCAACATCGTCAGCGTGCAGGGCATCGGCAACCAGGCCACGCGCGGCTACCGCATCATGCTGCGCGACGGCAACGACATCGTCACGTTCACGCCGCCGAACGTCGCCGATGCGTATCCGCTCACGGACAACACGATCCTGGTGAAGTTCGACCGCAACGTGACCAACGCCTCGGCCACGAGCGCCGCCAACTATTCGCTGGCGTCGTTCGGATCGGTGGACGCCGTCTCGATGCCGGCGCTCGATCAGGTCGTGCTCACGATCACCAACGGCCTCCTGCACGGGGACCTCGAGACCGTGACGGTGAACGGTATCGTCGGCCTCGCCTCGGGCGCGGCCATGACCACGCCGCAGTCGCGCGTGTTCGTGAACGGCGTGCTGTCGGCGGCCGAAGTGCAGCAGGCTGCCGCGGACTCGCTCGCGGGTACGCCTTGCCTCGACCGCTCGCGCTTCGCGGGTGGCGGTGGCCAGATCTCGCAGGGCGGTGTCGGCACGCGTGCCACGATGCAGGGCATCATGAGCGGCCGCTTCGGTTCGGTGTACTACGTGGTCGATCCGGGCAATGGCCGTCGCTCGGGTGTCGCCGCGTTCGCTCCGCCGGCCGTGCTCACGCAGGGTCACAACTGGCGGCTCGTGGGCCAGATCCAGGAGTTCTTCGGCGAGACCGAGTTCTCCAACATCATCGATGCCACCGACCTCGGCGTTCTCGCGGTGCCGGCGGCCAAGTCGATCACGGTGATCCAGGCCGCTCGTGACACGTGCGACAACACGAACGTGCTCGACGATGGCGAGGATTACGAAGGCCGTCTGGTCACGCTGCCGAACGTCAAGGTCGTGCAGCGCTTCGCGACCCTGCCCACGAACGGCTTCCACGTGGCCGACCAGTCGTTCCCGGACACGATCTTCGTCGAGAACTTCAACGCGGTGCTGACGCCGCTCGTGGCCCCGAACCTGGGCGACGTGGTCTCGGTGACGGGTCACGTCCACTACACGGGCAACAGCTTCCGTGTCGTGCCGCGCAGCTACGCCGACATCGTCACGGTCGGTACGGCGGGCGTCGGTGCTGGCGCGGGCCGCATGTCGTTCAGCGTGTACCCGAACCCGGCGCGCACGGCGAAGCTCAGCTTCTCGCTGCCGCAAGCCACCGATGTCGAGATCGGCATCTTCGACGTCGCGGGCCGTCAGGTCGCGTCGCTCGTGAACGGCCGTCTCGACGCGGGCAACCACACGCGTGAGTGGTCGGGTGTCGCCGCCGATGGCCACAACGTCGGTGCTGGTGTCTACTTCGCGCGCATGAAGGCCGGCGGCCAGTCGTTCGCCGTCCGCACGGTGTACCTGGGCCGGTAAGTCCCGGGAAGCAGTTCTTGCGCGGCCGGCCGTCCTTCGGGACGGCCGGCCGTCGCGTTTTCCGTCCCCCCGCGGTGCCCCTGCGGCGGCATCGATGGGCCCTTGCGCGCATCGGAAGCAGCGGCGCCACCCCGGCGGAGTCCTTGTGGGAGCGTCTGTTGCGCGGCTCTCCGGGCCTGCCTATCATGCCCGGGAAGCCCCGAGCCCCCGTTTCGCGGGGCCCTGCCATCACAGCCCGGAGAGCGACCCCAAGTGAGTCCCCAGACCGTCCCGGACGGCCGCCGCGTCAGCGAGTCGGCCACCGAGATGACCCAGCTGGTCCTGCCGCAGCATGCCAACGTGCACGGCTCCGTGCTCGGTGGCACGGTGATGCACTGGGTCGACCTGGCGGCCGCGATCGTGGCGAACCGCCACAGCCGGCGCCCCGTGGTCACGGCCGCGTTCGACGAGATGGCGTTCCTGGCCCCCATCCAGGTCGGGCAGGTCGCGCTCATCAGCGCGCGCATGACGCTGGTGGACAAGAGCAGCATGGAGATC
The DNA here is from genome assembly GCA_040081365.1 of Candidatus Eiseniibacteriota bacterium. Lineage (GTDB taxonomy): Bacteria > Eisenbacteria > RBG-16-71-46 > RBG-16-71-46 > RBG-16-71-46 > JAIOPA01. The sequence goes on from JBEBGT010000167.1 coordinate 6,515, forward strand.
CGCGTCGACGTGCAGTCGGAGGACGTGCTCTCCGGCGAGCGCCGCCGCACGGGGACTGCTTACGTCACGTTCGTGGCACTGGATCCGGTCACGCGCCGGCCCTCGCCCGTGCCGCCGCTGCTGCTGGAGACCGACGAGCAACGCGCCGAGCACTCGCGCGCGGTGGAGCGCCGCCGCGACCGGCTGGAACGCCGCAGGAAAGCCAAGGACCACTGACGCTGCGGCGCCCCCGGGTGCTGCGCGCATCGACATTCGACACTCGCTACGCAACCCATGAACGGGGCACGCCGCGGCTCGCGCGGTGCCCCGTGCCGAACCGAAGAAAGAGGGAGGACGTCATGGCCATCTCGATCGTGGTGCCCCAGCTGGGCGAGAGCGTCGCCGAAGGAACGGTGGCTCGCTGGCTCAAGGCCGTGGGCGACAAAGTGCGCAAGGAAGAGCCGCTGGTCGAGATCCAGACCGACAAGATCAATGTCGAGATCCCGTCGCCGGCCGAAGGCGTGCTGTCGAGCATCGTGATCGCCGAGGGCACCACCGTGCTCGTGGGCACCGAGATCGGGCAGATCGCGGGTGCGGGCGAGGCCGCGGGCGCACCCGCAGCCGCGCCGGCCGCCGCAGCCACAAAGGCTGCGAGTGCGGCTCCGGCGG
>JBEBGT010000168.1:0-7162 GCA_040081365.1 Candidatus Eiseniibacteriota bacterium
AGTTCGCCCAGGCCCTTGGCGCCGAAAGGGCCGCCGCTGAAGTGATTCTCGAGCATGACGATGTCCATGCTCGGCGTGTCGAGCGTGGTGGGGATCACATAGTTCGTGAGCTGAGCGTTGGCCATGGCACCCTCGCGCATGACCACGTTCTCGAGCAGCGCCCACCCGATGCCCTGCGCCGAGCCGCCTTCGATCTGACCGCGCGCCATGGCCGGATGGATGGGCCGGCCGAACTCCTGCACCGCGGTGAAGCGGCTCAGGCGCGTCTCGAACGTGACCGGGTCGAGCTCGACCTCGGCCACGTCGCAGCCCCACGCATAGGTGGCATAGGCATCGCCGCGATAGGACTGGTCGTCCCACTGCCGGTTGGCCGGCGCCGAGTACTTCTCTTCGATGTACAGCCGGCCGTGCTGCGCGTGGTGCTCGGCCGGCGTGGCCGTGCCGAGCTGCTCGCGCATGCGCTTGCCCGCGCGCGCCAGCAGTCCGCCCACGACCATGCACGTGCGCGACGCCACCGTGGGGCCGGAGTCCGGCACCTGCGAGGTGTCCGCGGGCGAGACCTCGACCTGCTCGTAGGCGACGCCCACGGCGTCGGCCACGATCTGCGCCAGCATGGTGCGCGTGCCCTGGCCGATCTCGGTGTTGGCGACCCGGATGCGCACGCCGTTCGGCGTGGTCTCGAGCCCGGCGCGTGAGCCGAGCATGACCTCGCCCGCGCCCGTGAAGCCCGCGCCGTGCATGAACAGCGACAGTCCGATGCCGCGCGGCCCGCCCGCCCACTGCGCGCGCTTGCGCTTGAAGCGCGTGCGGCGCGCGGCCTCCTTGAGCACCGCGAGCGCGCTGGTGTCCTGCCCCAGCTTCTGGCCCGTAGCCGTGGTGTCGCCGGGCTTCAAGGCGTTGCGCAGCCGCAGCGTGAGCGGATCGATGCCCAGGGCTTCCGCGATGCGGTCCATGTGCACTTCGATCGCGAACAGGGTCTGCGGTGCGCCAAAACCCCGAAACGCGCCGTTGGGCGGCGTGTTCGTGCGCACGACGCGGCCCTGGATGCGCGTGTTCGCACAGCGGTAGGGCCCGGCGGCATGGATGACGCCGCGCGACAGCACCACCGGCGACAGCGTGCAGTAGGCCCCGCCGTCCATGAGCACTTCGACGTCGATGGCGGTGATCTTCCCCGCCTTGGTCACACCCGTCCGGTGTCGAATGACCGCGGGGTGGCGCTTCGTGGTGGCGATCATGTCCTCGTGGCGGTCGTACACGATCTTGACCGGCCGGCCGCTCTTCAGGGCCAGCAGGCAGGCATGCGCGGCGATCACCGAGGGGTAGTCCTCCTTGCCGCCGAAGCCACCGCCGGTCTCGACCTGCACGACGCGCAGGCTCTTCACCGCCGTGCCGAGGACGGCCTTGAGCGCCTTGTACACGTAGTACGGGCACTGCATGGAGCCGTACAGCGCCAGGCCGCCGTCGTTCTCGGGCACCGCGATGACGCCGTTCGTCTCGATGTACACGTGCTCCTGCGCGCCGGTCGTGTAGGTGCCCTCGACCACCACCTCGGCGCGCTCGAAGCCGCGGTCGAGATTGCCCTTCGTGATGGTGATGCGCTTGAACGCGTGGTCCGAGGTCGCGGGGTCGAGCACGGGCTTGGCCGCCTCGATCTGTAGCGTGACCGGGGCCGAGAACAGCGTGCCGCGGTCCTCGTGCGCCAGCAGCAGCACGGGCTCGGCGAAGTGCATGATCTGCTCGGACACCAGGCAGGGCTGGTCTTCCTGGATGAGCGCGATCAGGTTGCGGCCCGGGATGTCGCGGTGGTCGACCACCGTGAAGCCCGTGGTGTCGAAGTCCAGTGTGACGCCGGTGAGTCGGCCGCGTGCGACGTTGGAGCGGACGGTGCGGCCATGCAGCATGCCGGGGAAGCGCAGGTCGTCCGCGTACAGCGCGGTGCCGGTGGCGCGCGCGAGCCCCTCTTTGCGGGAGACATCGGAGCCGACTGAGGTCATCCGCGCACTATAACCCGCCCGCGGCGCGCTTGTCCGGCCAGCCCCGCGACGGGCGCTGCGGCCGCGGCCCGTGCGCCCGGCACGGGCCGGTACTATGCTCCGGGTATGTCCGCCCACCCGGTTCCCACGCTCGCGTTGCGCCTCGCCCGGCTCGTGCCCGGCATGGGGGTACTCGACCCTGCGCTGGCCCGGGCGATCGAGCACGAGGCCGTGGCGGTGGAGCGCCCCGCGGGCGCAGTGCTGTTCGACACCGGTTCGCCCTGCTCGGGATTGCTCCTGCTGGAGGACGGGCTCGTGCGGGTGAGCCGCGTGGCCGAGGACGGCCGCGAACTGCAGCTGTACCGAGTGGAGCCGGGCGAGACCTGTGTGCTCACGGTGAGCTGCCTGCTCGGGCGGGCGGATTATCCGGCGCGAGGCGTGGCGGACCGCGCGGTGCAGGGCGTGTACCTGCCGGCACCGCTGTTCGAGCGGCTGTCGGCCGCCAGTGCGCCGTTCCGCGCGTTCGTGTTCCAGGCGTTCAGCGAGCGCGTCACGTCGCTGGTCGATCTGGCCGCGGCGGTGACGTTCGGGCACCTCGACCGCCGGCTCGCGCGTGCGCTGCTCGAGCGCGTGCGTACGAGCGGGCGCATCGTGCTCACGGTGACGCACACCGAGCTGGCGGCCGAACTGGCGAGTGCGCGCGAGAGCGTGAGCCGGCTGCTGGGCGGGCTCGCGGATGCCGGCGTGATCGAGCAGGGCCGCGGCACCGTGAGGGTGCTGGACAAGCCGCGGCTCGAGGCCATGGCCGGTGGCGCTCCGCTCACACACTGACGCGGCGGCCGGTCCCTTCGGACCATGCCCGCGCAGGGATTCGACCGTTGTGTGACCGCCGTCACCGACGCGCCGGGGGTGCTCGCATCAGAGTGTTCGTGACGGGTGGTCCCGGTGGCTCGCAGGGGCGAGGCCGGGGGACCACCGGGGACAGCCACCCCGATCGGGGCGGCGGATCATCAATCAAAGGAGCGCGTCATGAACAAGAACGTGGGCAGTGCCGACCGGCTGGTGCGGGTGATCCTGGGCGTGGCCATCGTGGCGGCGGGCGTGTACTACAAGGCGTGGTGGGGCGCGATCGGTGCGGTCCCGATCCTCACGGCCGCGATCGGTTGGTGCCCGCTCTACTTGCCGTTCGGCCTCAGCTCGTGCAGCACCAAGCGCTCCCCGCAGCGCGGCTGAGTGCGGGACTCCGGCACCGTGGCGGGGGCCGTGTGCCCGCCACGCGGCGTTGGTCGGTTCGTCATTGACGTCCCCGGGGCGCTCGCGGCATGGTCTCGGACTCGCTCGGCGCCTGACATCCCCGGGGCGCGGGCGGTTCATCATCCATCCAGGAGCCGAACCATGAACAAAGCCTCGCTCGCACCGGTCTGGGACATGATGCGCCTGCGTCACGGCATCGGGCTGCGCTGCATCGAGGCGCTGCCCGCGGACCAGATCGACGCCAAGCCGATCCAGGGCATGCGCAGCCCCAAGGAACTGGCCGTCCACATGTATGGCTTCATCCAGGCCGCCGCCGAGTCCGTGCTCGCGGGCACGATCTCGATGGACGAGAAGGCTGAGCTCGCCAAGGTCAAGACGAAGACCGACCTGGTCGCGTATGCCAAGCAGTGCTGGCAGGCGGGGGACGCCGCCTTCGCGAAGGTGACGGACGCGCAGCTCGCCGCCATGGTGAAGGCGCCGTGGGGCGACATGCCGGGCTTCATGATGATCACCACGATCCCCGACGAGTACCTGCACCACCGCGGGCAGTTGTACGCGATGCTGCGCCAGCTCGGCGTGGAGCCGCCCATGAACTGGGACTTCGAGCACAACGCCCCGGAGCTGCAGCCCCGGCAGCACGCCTGAGTTCCTGTCGCACGAGAACGCGAAGGCGGCCCGTTCCACGGGCCGCCTTTCGCATGGGTACAAGCACGCGAAACAGAACGGCGCCCCCCTTGCGGGAGGCGCCGTTCGTCCGCCACCGCGGCAGGGGGCCGCGGCGGGAGGTCGTGAAGCTAGCGGGCCGAGCGGAACTGACGCGAGGCCGAGAACGCGCTCGAGCCGGCCGCGTTCGACGCGCTCACACGCCAGAAGTACGTGACACGGCTGCCGAGGCCGGACAGGGTGATCGACGTGTTCGTGAGCGTGGCGTTGTCGAACACCAGCGCCGTGAAATTGCTGTTCGTGGAGATCTGCAGGCGGTAGTTCGTCGCACCCGTCGAGGCCGTCCAGCTGAGCACGGCCGCCGTGCGCGAGATATTCGTGGCGCCGTTCGCCGGCGAGACCAGCGTCGGGGCCGGCGGAGCGTTCGGCGGCGGCGGCGGCGGGGCCGAGCCCTGCGTGGTGAAGAGCAGGCGGTTCGGTGTGCCAGTCGGGAGCGCCGTGATCTTGTTGGGCGTCGAGGCCGCGATCAGCGCGCTCGCCACCGAGGCGGGCGTGGCCGCAGGGTTGGCCTCGAGGTAGAGCGCCGCGGCGCCGGTGACGTGCGGCGACGCCATGGACGTGCCCGAGATCGTGTTCGTGGCGGCGTCCGACGTGAACCACGACGACGTGATGCTCACACCCGGCGCGATGATGTCGACGCCGGCGCCGAAGTTGGAGAACGACGCGAAGCCGTCCGTGATGCTCGAAGCGCCGACCGTGATGGCCGCGGCGACACGAGCGGGCGACTGCGTCGAGGCATTGACCGCCGAGTTGCCGGCCGAGACGCAGTACGTGACGCCGTCATTGATCGAGTTGACGACTGCGGCATCGAGCGTGGCCGAGGCGCCACCGCCCAGCGACATGTTGGCGACGGCCGGGTTGGTGGTGTGGTTGCCCGTGACCCAGTCGATACCCGCGATGACGCCGGCCGTGGTGCCCGAGCCCGCGGCGTCCAGGACGCGCACGGCGATGAGGCGCACGTTCTTGGCGACGCCGTACGTGGAGCCACCGACCGTGCCCGCGACGTGCGTGCCGTGGCCGTTCTGGTCCGCCGCCGTGCCGCCCGCCGTCACGGCATCGAAACCCGTGACCGCGCGGCCGCCGAACTGCGAGTGCGTGAAGCGGATGCCGGTGTCGATGATGTACGCATCGACGCCCGTACCGGTCGCGTTGTAGGTGTAGCTGCCCGACAGCGGCAGGCTGGTCTGGTCGATGCGGTCGAGGCCCCAGGTGGCGCCGGTCTGAGTGACGTTGACGTGGTACTCTTGGTTCTCCTCGATGTAGGCGACGCGCGGATCGGCGCGCAGGTCGCGCAGCGCGGCCGGCGTGAGCGTCGAGGCAAAGCCCTGCACGGCGTCGCGGTAGCGGAACGCCGGCGCGAGGCGGTGACGCGTCGAGAACTCGGTGGTGAGGCGATCGCTCAGGGAGCGCTGACCGTCCTTATAGACGACGATGTACGAGCCGGGGATGGCGCGGCCAGTCGCATGCACGACGGGTGCGAGGCCATCGCCAGAAACCGGCGCCGTGAGACCCGCGGGCTTCTTGGAGCAGCCGGCGGCGAACAGGGCGACCGCGGTCAGCAGGAACAGCACCAGTGAGCCGAGACGCTTCATCTCATCCTCCTGCAGGGAAGGGGGGACTCGTGTGCCTCCTGAGTCAGCACACACTGTGTGAGAACCTATTTTCGTCACCGGTGCATGTCAATGAAAAGTCATCATCGATATCAGGCGATGTCAGGGGTGGTCACCAGTCATCCGAGATGTGGCCCCGAATGGGTCCGGCCGGGCAGGGCTGGAATCCAGAGCCATGCCGAAGCGGGCTGTCTTGAAGCGATTCGCAGCTCTAAGTCATTGCCAATATTGTGGCAATGGCTCGACCCGGCTCACGGTCCCCCGCCACCACGGGCAGTCGCGCCCCGGGCGAGCCTCGCGGAGTGGTCCGTTCGACCGGGGGATCCGCCGGGGAGTCGCCGCGCTTCGTGGGCGGTTCACCTGTGGGACGCCGAGCCGTTATGGTGCGGCGCATGCGATCCCCGATGACGGCCCGAGCCGGTCTCCTGCTGTCCGCCACGTTGCTCATCGCCATGACCACCGGCGCCCTGGCGACGGAACCCGCGGCGCGCGCGCGGCGACCGCGGGCCACCAACACGCCTGGCCCTTCCTTTGGCGGGCGCGTGCTGCTACCCAACGGCTGGAAGCTGTCCCCGCCGGGCCGTCAGGTGGCCGTGGGCGACTTCCCGCTGGGGATCGCCGTGAGCCCCGATGGCCGCTTCGCGGCGGTCACGCACAGCGGTTCGCACGGGAAGGGCATCGACGTCGTGGACCTGGTGTCGGGTCAGCTCGTGCAGAGCGTGGCGGTGCAGGACCCTTGGCTCGGGATCGGGTTCGCGGCGGGTGGGCGGCGGCTCGTGGTCTCGGCCGGACTCTCGAACCGCATCCTGCTGTTCGCGTTCGATCCCGAGCGGGGAGCCGTGCTGGGGGCCGACACCGTGGCGCTCGGGCCGGCGTGGTCGGGCGGCGGGCTCTACCCGCAGGGCCAACCGGTCGCACCACGCCCCGACGCGATCTGGCCCACCGGGCTGTCGGTGGACGATGCCAGCCAACGGCTGTTCGTGGTCTCGCGGCTCGACTCGGCGGTCACGAGCATCGACCTGCGCACGCGGCGCGTGCAGCTGCGCCGCGCATTGGCCGGCGTGCCGTACCGTTGTCTGGTCTCGCGAGACGGCCAGCGCGTTTACGTGTCGCTGTGGAGCCGTGCACAGCTCGCCGTGCTCGATGCCGCGACGCTCGCGGTGCTCGACACCATCGCGGTGGGTGAACATCCGTGCGATCTGGAGGAGTCGCCCGACGGCCGCTTCGTGTTCGTGGCCAATGCCAACGAGAACACGGTCAGCGTCGTCGATCGCGTGCAGCGGATCACGGTGGAGCGCCTGCGCACGTCGCGCTCGCCGGGGGAGCCCGACGGCGACACGCCCAATTCGCTGGCGCTGAGCGACGACGGCGCGCGGCTCTACGTGGCCAACGCCGGCGCCAATCATGTGGCCGTGTTCGACGTGGCCAAGCCGGGGCAGTCCGAGGCCGAGGGCTTCATCCCCGTGGGTTGGTATCCCACCGCCGTGGCGATGCGTCCCGGCGCGCAGGCGCTCGTGGTGGCCAACGGCAAGGGCGCGGGCTCGCAGCCGAGTTCGAGTGCCGCGGGCGACACCTCGAGTTGGTGCCGTTATGTGACGTACG
>JBEBGT010000169.1:0-7144 GCA_040081365.1 Candidatus Eiseniibacteriota bacterium
TAGCGCAGACCGCCCAGCTGGCCGGCCACCTGCAACCCGCCCGACCACAGCGACGCGTCGCCCGCGAGCACGCCCAGCAGCGCCTGCAGCGACAGCTGCCGCATCATGCCGTGCATGGGGTGCCGGCGGCGCACGTGGCCCAGTTCATGGGCGAGCACGGCCGCGAGTTCATCCGGCGTACGTAGCGCGCGCAGCAGCCCCGTGGTCACCACCACCGTGCCACCCGGCGCCGCGAACGCGTTCACGACGTCCTGGCGCGCCACCACGAGGCGGGATCCCGTCGCTGCGCCCGCCGCCACCGCCGCGAGCCGCGCGTGCAGCGCGGTCGCCGGCGCCACGATGCGGGGCGCGCGTTCGCGCGCGGACTCGGGCGCGAAGTCGGCGACCACCGCGTCGCCGAGCTCGCGCTCCCACGCCGCGGGCACGCGATCCGCGGCCGCGTCCGCGAGCACCGGCAGCCCGAAGCGGTAGAGGGCGACGCCGGCGAGCACCACGAGCAACAGCGCTACCAGCAGTGTGCGCCCGCGGACACGGCCGCCACTCACCGCGAGCCTCGTGCCGGCCGGCCGGTGAGCCTCGAGCTGCGCGAGCAACGCGCGGTCGCCGACCACCACCACCTCGACCGCGCTCACGGCGCGTTCGATCTGCACCGGCTCGCCGGCTCGCATGCCCCGCATCACGCGGAGTTCGGCGTAGCTCCAGACCGCGGTCGCGCCATCGGCGCCCGTGACATGCAGCCCGGCAGGCGAGGCGGTCACGCGGACGGCACGCGCGAGGGTGCTGCCGGGGGCGAAGTGCTCTCCGGCCAGGCCGGGAACGAGTGGCGGCGACGGATGCATGCGCGGAGGCTAAGCCAAGCGAGGGGTGAGCGCCACGCTTCCCGGGCGCCGGGCAACCTGCAACCGGGACCGGTGGGGCGGCTCAGTGCATGGCCGGGCAACGGGATACGGTATCGCATTCCGCACGACGAGGCGTGCGTATCGCGTTTCGCTTCGCATTAAAGCCGTTCCGGAGCCGCGCCGATTCCCATGGCGGGAGTCCTGATCCCGGGCGCGGGACTCCGTCACCCTTCGGCCCTCCGAAGGGACAGCACGACCCGACAGCATTGGCGCAGCGAAGTCACGGAGTCCCTCGATGAGCCGCACTCCGCACGAGCGTCCGGGTCGCCGCCGCAACACCGTACTCACACTCGCATTGCTCGCCGCGCTGCACTCGCCAGCGGCCGCCCAGCAGCTCCAGTACCCGCAATGGGTCACGGACGGCACGGTGCGCAGCGCGGCCGTGCAGGGCTCGACGCTCTATCTGGGCGGCCAGTTCTTCGCGGTGGCGCGCTTCGTCGGGGGCGCGTTCCCGTGCGAGGCCAACGGCACCGGGACCCCACCGGTGGGGTTCCCCGCCGTGCGCGGCGTGGTGCACGCCATCGCGTCCGACGGCGCGGGAGGCTGGTACCTGGGTGGCGCGTTCAGCGCCGTGGGCGGACAACCACGCCAGAATCTGGCGCACATCGGGCCGGGCTACGCGCTCACCGGATGGTCGCCCGACGTGGACGGCGAAGTGCGGGCGCTGCTCCTGGATGGCAACACGCTCTATGCCGGCGGCATGTTCCTGCATGCGGCGGGTTCGCCACGCGCGCACCTGGCGGCGTTCGATCGCCACACGGCGGCGTTGTTGCCGTGGTCGCCCGCCGCGGATGGCGATGTGTTCGCACTCGCGCGCGCCGGCACCACCACGTTCGTGGGCGGTGAGTTCACGCATATCGGTGGTGCCACCCGTGCGAATCTCGCGGCGCTCGACCACGCGGGCGCGGCGTTGCCGGCGTGGTCGGCCGACGCCTCGGCGGCGGTGCGCGCCCTGGCGATGCGCGGCACCTCGCTCTACGTGGGCGGGGATTTCACCGCCGTGGCCGGCCAGCCGCGCGGTCATGTCGCCGAACTCGGCGCCCTCACCGCGGCGCTCGACGGCTTCGACGCCGCCGCGGATGCGCCGGTGCTCACGCTGGTGGTGAGCGGCAACACCCTTTTCGCGGGCGGCGACTTCAGCGCGTTCGCGGGCGGCCTGCGATCGCGGCTCGCCGCGATCGACGTCAACACGCATGCCCTGCGCCGCGTCGACCCCGCTCCGGACGCCGCCGTGCGGGCGCTCAGCGTGAGCGGCAACGCACTCTATCTGGGCGGCGACTTCGTCACGGTGTCCGGCCTGCCGCGACTGCGAGCGGCGCAACTGGACGCCACGACCGGCGCGTTGCGGGACTGGGACCCGGCCGTGGGCTTCCCGTTCGGCACCGAGAGCGTGCACGCGCTCGCCGCCGGCGGTGCACGCGTGTACCTCGGCGGCTCGTTCACGGTCATCCACTCGGTGGACCGCGAGCGCCTGGCCGCCATCGACCTCGGCACCGGCCAGGTCACGTCCTGGGCGCCGCACGTCAATGGCAGCGTCGACCGCCTGCTCGCCACACCCGAGCGTATCGTGGTGAGTGGCGTGTTCACGAGCCTTCAGGACCAGCCCCGTGCCGGGCTCGGGGCGATCGCGACTCTGGATGGCACGCTCGACGCCTGGGATCCGCAGGTGAACGGCACCGTGCGCGCGCTGTACGCCGAGGGCAGCCGGCTCTACCTGGGCGGCTCGTTCTCGTTACTCGCGGGCCAGCCGCGCGCGTACCTCGGGGCCTTCGATCTCACGACGGGCACGCTGCTGCCCTGGGATCCCTCGCCGGACTTCGAGGTCGACGTCATCACGAGCGACGCGGCGCAGGTGTACGTGGGTGGCGCGTTCGTGAACATCGGTGGAGCCAGCCGGCCGTGTCTCGCGGGGCTCGACCGGACGACCGGTGCGGCCACCGGCTGGATCCCGCCCGTGCCGAGCGGTGGCACCGACCCGCTCGTCGGCTTCGTGCTGCCCCGCGTCACCGCCGTGGCAGCGCTCGCCGGGCGCGTGTACGCCGGCGGCACGTTCGTGCGCTGGGGCAACACCGGGCGCATCAACGTCGCGGCGTTCGAGACTGGCAGCGCGCTGTTGTCGTCGTGGGCCCCGGGCGGCACCGATCCGCTGCTGTGGTCCGCCGATCGGCGCGTGAACGACGTGCTCGTGCACGACGGCGCGATCGTCGTGGCGGGCGCGTTCTCGCACATGGGCGGAGCACGCGCGAACCTGGCCGCGGTCGATGCCGTGACCGGCTCGGCCACCGGCTGGGATCCGGCCCCGAACGCCGAGGTGCTGGACCTGACGGGCGACAGCGGTTCACTCGTCGCGCTCGGCGACTTCACGGCAGCGGCCGAGGGCGACGTCCCGTTCGTGGCGCGCTATGCCGACGCCGCCTCCCTGGACGCCGGACCACCACCGCCGCCCACCCGACTCGTGCTCGCCAGCCCCGCCCCGCAACCCATGCGCGCGGCGGCCACGCTGTCGTTCGTGCTACCCGTGGCCGGAGAGGCCACACTCGAGCTGCTGGATGTGAGCGGTCGCCGCGTTCGCACGCTCGCCGCGGGCATGTTCGCCGCAGGCCCGCACACGGTGAGTGTCGGGCGACAGGGCCTGCGCTCCGGGCTCTACTTCGTGGTGCTCCACGAGCGCCGCGGCTCGGCCGGCACGAGGCTCATCGTCCTCGAGTAGATCCGCAGTACCGGGTTCTCCAGACCGGTCGCGCCATCGCCGCCGCCGCGGACCACCCGCGCGCTGCGGCGTACCCTCCACCGGCGCCGCGATCGCCGCGGTAGACGGCCTCCCGCGCGACGCGGGGTGCTCACCACCGGCCCCGGCGTTCGGCGCCAGCCATTCCCGGCCTTTGGAGTATGGATTCATATACTCCAAAAGTAGCGGCCACCGGCGGCGCATATTCACACGCCGATCACCCGGTTCGCGCGACGGCGTACCGCCCCCTGGCGAAACATCCCGGCCGGGGCCCGGCGCCCCCTCCCGAGCGGGCGGCAGCTCCCTTCTCCGGGGTACTACTTTCGTCTACCCCGCGCCAATGGCCCACAGAACGCGTACTACTTTCGTAGCCCCACGCGTGGGCTGCCCCCCCCGGAATTTCCACCTTCGGCTACCGTCCGGAGGCCTTTCTTGTTTAGTGCAATGCGACCAACGCGTGTCGTGTGTCAAATCACGAACCATCATCTCCATACGCTTGCTTCACGTATCCGTGTCTTATTTATACTTGAGGGGATGCGCGTCCTCGCCGGTCTCCCCTGCGTCGGCCGGCTGGGACTTGTGGAACCCGTCCTCTCAACGGGAACTGCACGATCCGCGACGCGGCCGTAAGGCCGTGACCCTCTGTGCTGGGGGATCACGGTACCGTAGGAGGATCAGCACATGCGTCTCTCCTCTCCCCACGCGACTCTGGCAGTGCTCCTCGCGGCAGGCCTGAGCCTCGGCCTGCACAGCCTCGCGAGCGCGGCCCCCCGGCCGGCGTTCGTGAGCCAGCAGACTTCCACGATCGACGGGCTGGGCGACTACACGTCGGCCGAGCTCGACGGCATGGGCCGCACCCACGTGGCCTACTTCGACCTCTCGCGCGACGCACTCGTGTACGCGTTCCAGACCCAGTCGGGTTGGCGCACCGAGTTGGTCGACAACCAGGGCATGGTGGGCTGGTACGCCTCGCTCGCGCTCGACTCGCGCGGCGACGCCCACGTGGCCTACTACGATGCCTCGAAGGGCATCCTCAAGTACGCCAGCCGGACCGGCGGCGCCTGGAGCACCCAGATCGTCGACGATTCCGGGGAAGGGGTCGGCCACTACTGCGCGCTGGCGCTCGACGCGAACGACGTGCCCAGCATCAGCTACTACGACAGCCAGAACCTGAGCCTGCGCCTCGCCACGGCGGCTCCCGGCGGCTGGACGATCGAGACCGTCGACGGCACGGGCAACGCCGCCGAGACGGAACAGGCCCTGAACCGCGCGGATCGCGGTTCGAAGCAGCCGGCCATCTCGCAGGACGTGCCCAACGTCGGGCACTACACCTCGATCGCGATCGACTCGAAGGGGGCAGCCCACATCGCCTACCAGGACATCACGAACGCCGACCTCAAGGTGGCCGTGAAGCGTGACGGACAGTGGCTCACCGAGACCGTGGACGCGCGCGGCGACGTGGGCGAATACACGTCCATCGCCGTGGATGCCGCGGGCCGCACGCATGTGAGCTACTACGACCTGCAGAACGGCGCGCTCAAGTACGCCATGCAGCAGCAGGACGGCGCGTGGACGGCGCAGATGGTCGACGCGGCCGGTGACGTGGGTGCCTACTCGTCGCTCGAGCTGGACGCCCAGGGTGAACCCCACATCAGCTACCTGGATGCGGAGCAGCAGACGCTCAAGTACGCCGCGGCGCAGCAGGGCATCTGGATGACCGAGACGATCGACGCCAATGGCGCGACCGGCCGGAACACCTCGCTCGCCCTGGACCATGACGGTGCCCCGGTGATCGCCTACACGGCGCGCACGGGCAAGGGCTCGTTCCGGGTCGTGAGCGCCAGCGTGCAATTCGGCGGTAAGCCGGCAGGCAGCGGTGGCACGGTCGCCACGACGCGCTCGCTCGCGGCGTGGCCGCTGCCCTACAAGGGCGGCGCGCTCAACGTGTCGTTCGTGATCCCGTCGCGCGGCGGTGTGTCCGAGGTCCGCATGATCGACCTCGCGGGCCGTCAGGTGCGCACGCTCAGCCGCGGTACGTCTGCGGCGGGCCGCCAGACCATCAGCTGGGATGGCCGCGACGACTCGGGTCGCAACGTCGCCAACGGCGTCTACTTCCTGGTGAGCCGCTCGGGTGGCCAGGAATCCAAGCTCAAGCTGGTCGTCCTGCGCTAACCGCGGGCCACTCCACTCGACGCATCCGGGCGCCGCGCCGAGCGCGCGCCCCGACACCTACGAAAGGGGTTCACACCATGGCTGGATGGAAGCAGAAGTTGGCGGAGACGGCTCGCCAGAACCGCGTGGAACTCGTCGATGCCAAGCTCACGCGCCGCGACCTGTTCAAGATGGGGCTGCTCACGAGCTCCGGGTTCCTCGTCGCAAAGATGGGTCTGTCGTCCCGCGCCGCGGGAGCGGCCGGTTCGGTGGTGAGCCCGCCGACGACGCCCTGGATCGAGGAACTGCCGATCCCGCAGGTCGCCACGCCCATGAAGTGCACCGACCTGGAAATCATGCCGACGCAGAACGTGCAGTCCGGGTTGGGTGAGGCGGGCCGCGTGTCGCACGAACACTGGAACATGGTCGACTTGGCGAACCTGGACTGCTACGTGAACGTGAACTCGGCGGTGAAGTTCTCCTGGCACCGCGAGCTCCCGCTCGACGACTGCTGGGCGTTCAACAGCCAGTTCCCCGGCCCGCGCATCCATGCGAGGTACGGTAAACCAGTGATGATGCGGTTCAAGAACCAGCTGCCGTCACTCGCGGACCACAAGGGCTACGGCCGCCCGACGCCGAGCACCCACGTTCACAACTTCCACTCCGCATCGGAATCCGACGGCAATCCGCTCGACACCATCGCGGCGGGCACGTGGAAGGACCACCTGTACCTGAACAAGCGCGCCGGCTTCATGGATCCCAAGTTCGGCCCCGAAGGCGACATCCGCGAGACACTCACCACCATGTGGTACCACGACCACTGCCTCGACTTCACCGCGCAGAACGTGTACCGCGGGAACATGGGCCTGTACTACATGTTCAACGAGTTCGACACGGGCGACGAGAACGACACGAACCCGAACGCGTGGCGCCTCCCGAGCGGCAACTTCGACGTGCCGCTCGTCATCCACGACCGCTCGTTCGACCCGCAGGGCAAGGGCTACTATGACCTGTTCAACCTCGACGGTCTGATCGGCGACAAGATGACGGTGAACGGCAAGATCCAGCCGTTCATGCGCGTTGCCCGCCGCAAGTACCGCTTCCGGGTGCAGAACATGGGGCCGTCGCGCTTCTACAACCTGTTCCTGTCGAACGGCCAGACCATGACGCTGTGCTCGCACGACGGCAACATGCTGCCGAAGCCGCTGGTGGTGAAGAACGTGCGCTTCACCGTCGCGCACCGCTCCGACATCGTCATCGACTTCAGCCGGCTCGCGAGTGGCACGCAGCTCTACTTGGTGAACTGCCAGGAGCAGAAGGACGGCCGCGGCCCGACGGGCAAGATCCTGCCCGTGGCGCTCGGCAC
>JBEBGT010000170.1:0-7142 GCA_040081365.1 Candidatus Eiseniibacteriota bacterium
ATCTTGAAGAGCGACGAAGTCGTGACGCGCATCACGCTGCCGGCGGCCTCGCGCGGCCAGCGCAGCGCGTACCGCAAGCTGCGCCCGCGTGCCGCGATCGACTTCCCCATGTTGTCGGTGGCCGTGGCCGCCCGCGGCGAGGTCATGCGCATCGAGGCGCTGCGCGTGGTGGTGAGCGCGCTCGGCGCCAAGCCGCGCACGCTCGGGCAGTTGGACGCCATCGCCGTGGGCCAGCCCGCCGCCGATGGCACGTTCGCCGCGGTCGCGGCCGCGGCGGCCAAGCAGTGCCGGCCGCTCACGAACGTGCCCTACGACGACGATTGGCGGCACGCCATGGTGCCCGTGCTCGTGAAGCGCGCGCTGGCCGACGCGTTCGGCACGGAGGCGCCATGAGCGAGCCGCGCACGCCCGGCAGGGGTGGACTGCCCGGGAGCCCCGACGTCTGGACCGTGCTCGCGCGCTGGCGCGCCGAGGGCCGGCGCTTCGTGCTGCTCACCGTGGTCGAGTCGCGCGGTTTCACGCCGCAGAAGAGCGGCGTGCACATGTTGCTCGCCGCCTCGGGCGAGACCGCGGGCACGATCGGCGGCGGGGCCATCGAGCACGCCTGCCTGGCCGACGCGCGCGAGTTGCTCGCGAGCGGCGAGACGGCGCGGACCACGCGCAAGCAGCTCACCACCGAACTCGGCATGTGCTGCGGCGGTGAGATGGTGGTGCACATGGAGGTGTTGGAGTCGCAGCCCGTGCTGGTGGTGTTCGGCGCCGGGCACGTGGCGCGGCCGCTGGTGGCACTCGCCGCGAACTGCGGCTTCGCGGTGCACGTGGTCGATGCGCGCGACGAATGGCTCACCGCCGAGCGCTTCCCGGACGCCACACGGCACGTGCGTGCACCCGACGACTTCGCGCGCGAGTGGGGCGCGGGGTTGTTGGCGTTGCCCGCCGCCGATGCGTTCACGGTGGTCACCACGCACGATCACGCGCTGGACCAGCGCGTCGTGCAGGAGCTGCTGCGCATGGAGCTGCGCTTCACGGGGCTCATCGGCAGCCTGGCCAAACAGCGCAAGTTCGCGTTGCGGCTGCGCGCGCGCGGGTTCAGCGACGCGCAAATCGCGCGCATGCGCACGCCCGTGGGGCTGTCGATCGGCGCGCGCACGCCCGAGGAGATCGCGGTGAGCATCGCCGCCGAGCTCATCGCCGTGCGCCGTGGCGCCAAGCCCGAGAAGGGCTGGGTGCCGCCCGGGCGCGTGCGCGTTCGCGCCGAGGCCGCCCGGACGAGCCCGGAGCCACAACCCGCACCGTCTGCCTCGCACGCTGACGCGCCCCGTGCGCCCATCGTGTCCTCACCGGAGCGCGACGCCTGAGGCGTCGCGACCGGGCCGTTCCACTTCTGAAGGGAGCTCGTCGTGATCGTCGGTGTGCTGCTGGCCGCGGGAGCCTCGACCCGCATGGGAAGCCCCAAGGCGCTGGCCATGTCGCGCGGGCAGTCGTTCCTGGTGCGCGGAGTGCGGGCGCTGTGGGCCGTGTGCGACACGGTCGTGGTGGTGCTGGGCGCCGATGGCGAGCGCATCTGTGACGAGGTCGGGCTCGAGTTCGAGCGCCTCGTGGCCAAGGGCCTGCTGGCCCCCGAGGTGCACCGCGGCAAGCATGCGCGCGGCAGCGAGCTCGAGGTGCGCTTCGCGTTCAACAAGAACTGGGAGCAGGGCATGCTGTCGTCGGCGCGCGTCGGCCTCAAGGCGGCGCTCAAGCACCGTCCGCGCGGCGTGTTGTTGCTGCCGGTCGACCATCCCGAGGTGAAGCCCGAAACCGTGCGTGCGCTGGGAGCCATGCTGGACGAGGCGCTGGGTGCGTTCGGCGGTAAGCAGTCCAGTGGGTTCGCCTACGCGCTCGTGCCGCGTCACCGCGGCCGGCGCGGGCATCCCGTGGCCATGTCGTCCGCGCTGGCAGCACTGGTGGCTCGCGACGGCAAGGCGACCGACCTGTCGGATGGCATCCGCCGCCACGCACGGCTGATCGGCTACCTCGATGTGGCCGACCGAGGTATCACGGTGAACCGCAACACGCCGGCCAAGCCCGTGGCTCGCAAGACCCGCCGCGGCTGAGCAGGCGCGAGCCGGACAACGAAACGGCGGGAGGCCGCTGGGCCTTCCCGCCGTTCGCGCTTCTGGGAGCTTCGCTCAGGCGCGTTGGACGCGCTGGGCGAGCGGCCGCAGCAACGTGGCCATCTTCTGGATGGACGACGTGATCAGCTCCTCGCTCATGCCGGCGAAGCCCAGGACCAAGCCGCCGCGTCCGCCCGAGTGCATGCGGAACTCGGACACCGGCAGGCAGGCGAAGCCCTCGGGACGCAGCAACTCCACGGCTTCGGTGTCCGACATGGTGGGCGGCAGCCACGCCACGCGGTTCACGCCGCCCTCGAGGTCCGGGATCTCGAACAGGTCGGGCGCGTGCTCACGCACCGCCTTCTGCAGCGCCTCGAGCCGCGAGGCGTACAGCGTGCGCATGCGGCGCAGGTGGCGCGAGAAGTGCCCTTCGGTCATGAAGTCCGACATCACGGCCTGCATGATGCCCGCGGACTGGCGGTCCATGAGTTCGCGCGAGCGCACCATGGCCGGCAGCAGGTCCGGGGGCGCCACGAGGTAGCCGAGCCGCAGCGACGAGAACATGACCTTCGAGAACGTGCCCGCGTACAGCACGCGACCGTGCGGGTCGATGCCCTGCAGGGCCGCGAGCGGCCGGCCGCGATAGCGGCACTCGCTGGCGTTATCGTCTTCCAGGATCCAACTGCCGCTGGTCTCGGCCCACTGCAAGAGCGCGCGGCGGCGCGGCAGGCTCATGGTCACGCACAGCGGGTTCTGGTGCGACGGCGTGATGTAGGCCAGACGTGCGTTGGGTGCGAGTTGCACGGCCGCGGCCACGTCGAAGCCGTCCTCGTCCACCGGCACCGGCACGATGCGAGCACCGCTGGACTCGAACACGCTGCGCGCCGCGAAGTAGCCCGGGTCCTCGAACAGGACCTGGTCGCCCTCGTTGACCAGCACTTCATTCACGATCGAGATGGCCTGCTGCGAGCCCGACACGATCATGATCTGGTCGGGCGAGCAGCGCGCGCCGCGGGCCGCGGCCAGGTGCGCGGAAACGGCCTCGCGCAGCGGGCGATAGCCCTGCGGGTCGTCGTACGCCAGCGTCTTCACCGAGGCCAGGCGCATGCGCTTGTCGGTGAGCCGGCGCCAGATGTCCATGGGGAAGTGGTCCAGCGCGGGCAGGCCGGCGCGGAACAGCATCGGACCGTTCTGCGAGGGCGGCCACTTGCGGAACGGGAACTCACGCAACCGTTCGCCCTTGCTCGAGAGCCGGCGCGAACCGCGGTCGGCGGTGGGCAGGGGTTCCATCGCCGGGCCGGTCAGCACCTGGTCCGGTAACGAGCTGGCCACATAGGTGCCCGAGCCCGCGCGGCTGTCGATGTAGCCCTCGGCGATCAACTGGTCGTAGGCGCTCAGCACCGTGTTGCGCGACAACCCGGTCACCTGCGCGAGTTCACGACTCGCTGGCAGCCGGCACCCAGTGGGGAGCCGCCCTCCGAGGATGGCGGCACGCAACTCGTTGTAGAGCTGGCGGTGCAGCGGCTCGGGGGAGTTGGCGTCGATCGAGAACGCGCGGAAGCTGGAGAAGGTATGGCGTCGCGGCATGGCAGGTGGTTCCCGATGGCCCGGAGTGGACGGCGTAAGTGGCTCTAGGAGTCTATCGGATACTGGCCCCCGCGACCATACCGGAATCTCGGACCTGTGGGGACCCGGATGGGACCGCCTCCCGGGAGGGTACCAGTGGCCCAGCGACGACCCTGCGCAGGCGGTACTGCATCGTACCGCGGGCCCGCATCGGACGGGGCCAGCGGTCCGTCCCTCGGTGCCGCCCGGGCGCCCGGCGAGGGGCCACCCGCAAGTGGCTCCTGGGTTCGCGTGCATGCAGCCGAGTCCCCCGCGTGGGACCACGTCGGGTGCGGTCCACCGTGTCGGCAGGTTCGGTCCTCGAGCGTGCGCGCGGGTCAGCGGTGCACGTACCGGAACTTCCTGCCGGTTCGCGCTCTTCCGCGGGCCGTCCTGGGAGCGCGCACTCGCCGTCGTGGGCCCGCGAACCTGTTCAACCTCGCATGGAGTCGGAAATGCGCGTGCGACGCGCGTGTGTTTCCTTCCTTTCGGTTGCCGCGTGCCACATGATGCACGTAGCTTCGCCCGACCCGAGCCCGGAGCCGCCATCGTGCCGATCCCTGTGCATCGCCAGCCCGTCGTCGCTGTGTTCGGAAGCAGCACCGTGCGTGAGGCCGATGCCGCGTGGCGCGATGCGCACACGCTCGGCGGCGCACTCGCCAAACGCGGACTCGCCACCATGACGGGCGGCTATGGTGGCGCCATGGCCGCGGCCTCGCGCGGTGCGCACGACGCCGGTGGCCACGTCATCGGCGTGACCGTCGACCTGTTCGAGCGGCGCGGCCCGGTGAACCCATGGGTGCGCGAACGCGTGCACACGCCCGACCTGTTCGAACGGTTGCGCTATCTGGCGGATGCGGCCGACGGCTTCGTCGCCGTGGCCGGTAGCATCGGCACGTTGTCCGAGCTGTTCCTGGTCTGGACCCTCGTGAGCGTCGAGGGCCGAGCGCCGGCGCCGATCGTCCTCATGGGTGCGCAATGGCATGCCTGGCTCGAACTGCACAAGGCGCCGGAGTTCGTGCCGGCGCGGCTGCATGGGTTCGTGCAGGTGGCCGAGACGCCCGAGCTCGCCGCCGAGGCCGTGGCCGCGGGCATCGAGCGCGCGCGTGGCGCGCGCGTGGCGTCCGCCATGCAGGAGACGCACGCATGAGCACGCTGCCGGTGGCCGCGGACCCGCTGCTGGCGTGGCGGTCGCGCTTCCCGAGCGTCGAGGGTGTGCTGCACTTCGCCTCGCACACGTTGGGGGCGATGCCGGCCGAGGCCGAGACATCGCTGCTCGAGTACACCACCGCGTGGGGTGAGCGCGGCGTGCGCGCGTGGGAAGAGAAGTGGATGCGCGTGCCCGCCGAGGTGGCGGGTTCGGTCGAGCAGTTGATCCAGGCGGACGCCGGCAGCGTGTCGCTGCACCCCAACGTCACCGTGGCGCAGGCCGTCGCGCTGTCGTGCCTCGAGTTCTCGCCGGCGCGCAATCGCGTGGTGTGCAGCGCCGAGGACTTCCCGTCGGTGCTCTACCTGTACGAGGGCCTGCAGCGCCGCGGTGCCGAACTCGTGCGCGTGAGCGCGCGCGACGGCCGCCGCATCGAGACCGACGACCTGCTCGCCGCCATCGACGAGCGCACCGCGCTGGTGGCCGTGTCGCACGTGCTGTTCCGCAGCGCGCAGTTGTTGGACCTGGCGCCCGTGCTGGCGCGCGCGCAGGCCATGGGCGCGATCTCGATGGTCGATGCCTACCAATCGGTGGGTGTGGTCGACGTCGATGTGCGCGCGCTGGCGCCCGACTTCCTCACCGGTGGCAGCATCAAGTGGCTGTGCGGCGGCCCCGGCACCGGCTACCTGTACGTGAACCCCCGCATCCACGCCAAGCTGCACCCTGCGCTCACGGGGTGGTTCGGCCACGAGGCGCCGTTCGCGTTCGATTCCGGTGCGCAGCGCCTGCACGGCGGCGAGCGCCGGTTCTGGAACGGCACGCCGTGCATCCCGGCGTACTGCGCCGCACGGCCCGGCTTCGCGATCGCGGCCGAGATCGGGGGCGAGGCGATTCGCGACAAGTCGCTGCGGCTCACGGGCCGCATCCTCACGCTCGCCGACGAGTATGGCTTCTCGGTGGGCTCACCGCGCGAGCCCGGGCAGCGCGGCGGCACCGTGTGCCTGGATCTACCCAACGCCGAGCGCGTGTGCCGGCGGCTGCTCGCGCAGGACGTGCTGTTGGACTTCCGGCCGGGGGTCGGCATCCGGCTGGCGCCGCACTACTACACGCGCGACGACGAGGTGGACGACGTCATGGCGCGCGTGCGTGCGGCCGTGGAGGCCGAGCGCGCGTAGGGCCTGCGGCCGCGTGCGGATCGTGCGCCGCCGTCGGGAAGCGCGTGCGCACCGGCCAGCCATGCGCTACCCTGCGCACGAACGGAACGCCCCGGGAGCACGCACTCTCGCGGCCCCTCGATCCCCGCGGCCCGTGCGGCGACTCCGCACGCGTGCCGCCCCCGTGAACCGCCGCTGAGCGCACCCGCGTTCGGTGATCGCAAGGAGTTGCCATGGAGACGGCCACCGCGGAAACCGCGCCCCTCAAGATCGTCCGCGACCCCAAGGTGTACATGGTCGGCCGTCAGGTCACCGATGACTCGGCCATCGCCGAGTTCCTGGCCGACGAGGGCGTCAGCTGGCAGACCGACACCGAGGTCGGCGCCGAGCGCCTGGCCGAGATCGCCGGCCGCGTGTGCTACATGAGCTATGGGCGCGGCCGCAAGACCAACCAGGAGTTCCTGGGCCACATCATCGATGTGGGCCATGGCAGCGTGTTGGAGCATGGTGTGTGGAGCTTCGTGGTCACGGGCGTGTCGCGCTCGTTCACGCACGAGCTCATCCGGCACCGGCATTTCTCATACTCCCAGTTGTCGCAGCGCTACGTCGACGAGAGTGACTCCGATTACGTCGAGCCCGATGTGATCGCGTCCGACCCCGAACTGCACAAGGTGTGGAGCGAGGCCGTGAACGCTGCGCGCAGCGCCTACGTGCAGCTCGTGAACGGACTCGAGAAGCGCTTCACGGACGAGCCCGACAAGACCCTGCGCCGCAAGATGGCGCGGCAGGCGGCGCGCTCGGTGCTGCCGAACGCCACCGAGACCAAGATCTTCTTCACGGGCAATGCGCGCGCGCTGCGGCATTTCATCGAGCTGCGCGGCAGCGAACACGCCGAGGTCGAGATCCGCAAGGTCGCGGTGCAGGTGCTGGAGATCATGCGCAAGGAAGCCCCGAACGTGTTCGCGGATTACACGCTCGAGCCGCTGGCCGACGGCACGTTCGCGACCCGGACCCAGCACCCCAAGGTGTGAGCACGCTTTGAGCCCGTTGCCCGGCAACGAGGACGCAGTCCTGCGGCGGCCGGTCACGCGTGTGACCGGCCGTTCGCATGAAGTGTTCGACGATGCGCTCGCGGTGGAG
>JBEBGT010000649.1:0-1851 GCA_040081365.1 Candidatus Eiseniibacteriota bacterium
GGTCCGCCCGCTCACCCGACGTCAGTGCGCCTTGGTGCCGCCGAACGCGCCGGCCAAGCGGTCGAGCGCGGACTGCCTCCAGGCGATGCCGCAGTAGAACTGGTCGGCGTGCAGCGTGTTTCGGCCCGACGGGTTGTGCCACGTGCCCGCGAACACATCCATCTTGTCGTCGATGCGGTAGGTGACACGCTCACCCGCGAGCATGTTCACCGACTGCAGCTCGGGACCGCTGCCCACCGTGATGGGCGCCGAGATGCGGTCGTAGCTCTCGCCCTGCGACACCTGCCACTCACCCGAGAACGCACCGCTCAGCATGAGGTTCTGCGTGAGCCAGAAGCCCAGCGACACGTCGGTGGTGGCGAAGTCGGCGTAGCGATCGGTGGTGCTGCGCGCGCCGATCGTGAGGTAGCGCGTGCGATAGCCGCCACCCAGCGTGTAGAACGCGCGCTTGCCGAGCGTGCCCGCGACGTCGAGCGACGCCGACAGCGACTGCATGCCCTGCGACAGGAACGTGCTCGAGTCGCGGCCCGTGCCCTGCGACAGCGTGACGAGCGACGTGCCGTCGAGGCCGCCATCGCCCGAGGTGCCGGGGAACAGCCGCCGGTTGGTACCGAGCGGTGCGGTCCAGCCGAGGCTCAGCGCCAGCGGGGCGTTGCCGAGGTGCATGCCGTAACGCACGCCCAAGCCGAGGTCGCCGAAGCCGGTGGAGGTGGCGTCGTCGGCACCCGACACCCAGGTGCGGCTCACGAACGGCACATCGATCCACACCGAGGCGCGCTTCTTCCAGCCGAGTTCGGTGTGCGAACGCACCGTGCGCTGCTCGAGCGTGCCGCCGAGCGACACGCGGGCGTCGTCGAGGTTGCGGTAGTACGTGCCGGCGGAATAGAAGCTGCCCGAAAGTTCGGAGTAGTACTCACCCGGCTTGAGCACCCAGGGCGAGCCCCAGGCAGCGGACGCGAGCGAGAGAGTCGCCACGGCCACGGCGGCGGCGACGGAACGGCGCAGGCTCATCGAGCCTCCTCGAGGCATGAAAGGTGTACCCGGTGACGGACGGGCGAGACTAAACGCCGGTCACAGGTGGTGCAAGGCGCGCTCGGGCGCGGCCCGGGGGCGATTCCGCGGGTCCGGCTCGGGCCCTGGCGGCTCGCCCGCAGGCGCGGTACAGGACCGGCGGAGTGGTGGCGACTGTGGCACCATGCCGCACCATGTCCGCGAACCCCGCAACTGCCCCCGTGCGCGTCCTGGAATGGGTGCGCTACCCGACTGGCGTGTGGAACCTGCCGCGCTCCTTGGCGCACGGGCTCGCTGCGGTCGTGCCAGGCGTCGAGGTGTGGTGCCCGGAGACGCGCGCCGAGGCCGAAGCGCTGCTGCCCCAGGCCGACGTCGTGTTGGGGTTCATCGTGCGGCCCGAGAACTTGGGTGCGGCCAAGCGCCTGCGCTGGATCCACTCGACCGCGGCCAGCGCCACGCACGTGCTGTTTCCCGCGCTCGTCGAGAGCGACGTGACGGTGACCAACGCCCGTGGGCTGCACGCCGATGCCATGGTGGAGCACGCGCTCGCGGTGATGCTGGGCTATGTGCGCCAACTGCACGTGGCGCGCGACGCGCAGCTCGCGCGGCGCTGGGAGCAGGAGCGCATGGCGGCCACCGGCTTCGGCTCGCTCGCCGGTGCGACGCTCGGGATCGTGGGGCTGGGGGCGATCGGCAGCGCGTTGGCGCAGCGCGCCCGTGCGCTCGGCATGCGCGTGCTCGCCGTGCGGCGGCGGCCGGCCGCGGCGCCCGCCGTGGCGCATGAGGAATGGCCGGTCGCGCGGCTGCCCGAGCTGCTCGCGCAGTCCGACTTCGTGGTGG
>JBEBGT010000171.1:0-7098 GCA_040081365.1 Candidatus Eiseniibacteriota bacterium
TGGCCGTGGTGCGCTCCGGTGTCGCCACGCTGCGCATCGCGTGCACCGGCAGCTACGTGCGCGTGCCGTGCGTGAAGCTCATGGCGGAGCACTCCCGTTGGGTGTTCGTGGGGGTGGAGCGATGAGCAAAATGCAGAGAGACAAAGGGGCCAACGCCGAACGCGCAGCGGCACGGTTCCTCGCGTGCGTGCATGGCATGGCGGACGCCAGCCGACGCTCGACCGGGGAGGAATCGCAGGAGGCACAGGGGCGCGACTTGAAGAACACGCCAGGGCTCTGCGTGCAGGTGAAGGAGATGGGGGCGCCGAGCCCGTTGGCGGCACTTGAGGAAGCCATCGCGGCGGCAGCACCACGAGAGATGCCGGTGGCCATCGTCCGGCAGTCGAGGCGCGGGTGCAGCACGCCGTTCCGGCTCGTGTTCACGTTGGACGATGCGTTGTACCTGCTGGAGATCGAGCGCCGGTTCCGCGAGTGCTTCCCGAAGCGCGCGGACGAGATTCGCCAGCAGTTGCACACCGACGTGTCCGTGCTGGTCGCGGACGATGCGAGCATGAAGGCGAGGCGGTCGTGAGCGAAACCCAGCCGCAAGCGCTCGACGCCGAACGCTCGGTCTTGGCCGCGATGATGCTGGACCGTGATGCGGTCGATGCGGCCGTGGAGCTGCTGGAGCCGTCGAGCTTCTATCGCTCGGCGCATGGCAAGGTGTTCGCGGCCGTGGTCGCACTCCATGGACGCGACGAGCCGGCCGACCTGGTCACGGTGTCCGAGGAACTGACCAAGCGCGGCGAGCTGGAGGCGGCGGGCGGCCCGTCCGCCTTGGCACAGTTGATGGAGTCCGCGGTCACGGCGGCCAATGTGCGCTCACATGCGCGGCTGGTGGCGAGTAAGGCGCGTAGCCGGGCACTCCTGCGAGCGGCCAGCTCTCTGATCGAGGCCGCCCACGGGCACGATGACCCGGTGGTGGTCGCGGCCGAGTTCTCCCGGGAGCTGGAGCGGCTGTCGGCGAGCGGCAGCTCGGGAGTTGCGGCAGCGCTCGAACGCTCGCAGTTCACGGCCCTGACGGCCGAGGATGAGCCGGAGTCCTTGATCGGCAACGGCCTCCTGTGCCGGGGCGACCTAGGGCTCTTGGCGGGCAAGCCCGGCCTCGGCAAGTCGCGCGTCGCGCTGGAGCTGGCCGAGGCCTGCGCGCGCGGGGAGGACTGGTTGGGGCTGCCGACCAGTGACGAGCCCATGCGCGTCTTGTACGTGGCCACGGAGTTCACGCTCTTTCGCTGGCGGCAGCGCTGTGTCCAGTTGTTCGGCAGTGGCGATGCCGTGCCCGTGAAGGCGGTCGAGCTGGACCAGGCATTCGGCCGGCTGGTGCTCTCGCACGGGGACGGGGCGCTGATGGCCATTGCGGGCGACCGGCTGTCCGAGCCGCTGTGCTTACTGTCGGACGTGGGCGCGCTGGAGCTGGAGCGCGTCATCGCCGAGCAGCGCATCGGGCTCGTGGTGCTGGACCCATTGGCGAGGCTCATGGACGGGCAGGATGAGACGAACGAGAACTTCGGCGCCCTGGTGCAGCGGTTGGACCGTATTCGCTTCAGGACGCGGTCGGCGGTGCTTCTGGTCCACCACGACCGGAAGGGCGGCACGGAGGCCAAGGCGAAGGACGTGGACCCGCTGGACGCGATCCGTGGCGGCTCGGTGCTGACGACCTCGGCGAACACGGTCATGCACCTGTCGCGCTCGCAGGGCGGGGCCATCCGACTGACGTTCCCCAAGGCGAATTATGCCGCACAGCCGGACGACATGTGGCTGAACGTGCCGGCGAACGGCGGGCGGACGGTGCGGCAGCAGTCGCCGGAGCAGAAGGTGAGCGGCACTCGGGAGCGGGTTCTGGCGTGGGCGAGGCGGCAGGTAGGGTACTTCACGGCCAAGCAGGCGGGTCCAGAGTTGGGCATGACACCAAGAGGGGTCAGGGACCACTTGCAGGTCTTGGCTGCCGAAGGGCTGCTCGTGGAGCACATCGGGTCGCGAAACAACCTCTCGTGGTCGAATCCATCGGGAACGGGGAACGACGGGGAAAACAACGCTCTTTCCCCGTGGGATGTTGAATGAGTGCAATGAGTTGCGTCCTGTCGTGCCAGCCACGGGGAAATACGCTGTTCCTTCACACGGAGTTGACGGGGAACGGGGAACGACGGGGAACCCCCTAAAGGGGGTTTCCCCGTTCCTTCCCCGTCCCCTGACACCGCAACTCCGTTTGCCGGGTCCCGGACCGCTCGATCCGAAGCGCGCCGACCCACTCAGGAACTCGTCACGCAACTGCAAATCGTCAGTGCCTGCGAAAATAGTTGTTGACTTCTCCGAGTTACCTGATAGCTACCAGTCGTTTGTGCGCGATTGCCGCGCGAACGGTCGCTGTCAGGGATGACGGGGAGGGGTGGTCGAATGCGTTTCAATCGCATGGCGGTTGCTGTCTCGGTGCTCGCGGTGCTGTTCGCCGCCCTGGTGCTCAACGTGGTCACGGCGTTCGCGAGTCCCGTGTGGGTCGTCAAGCAGTTGAAGTGGCGCGACACGCTCGGACAGGCGGTCGCGAATCTCCCGGCCGACACGACGTTCATGACCGATGAACTCGACACCACGCGCACCTATCCCATCGACACGAGCGACTGGGACTGGGCCGCGCTCGCTGGCACCGCTACCACGTCTGGCGCGAACAACGCCAAGATCATGTTCGTCTCCAGCACGAACACCAGCAACGGCGTGACCGACTCGCTTTACTACGAGGTCGAGAAGGGCACCGGCGCGGATTCCCTCTACTCGCTCAACACCACGTTCTCGGGTGCCGCCAACCGCTGCGCCGTCAACGAGGCTGGCACCGCGATGGGCAACGTCTGGGTCGGATCGCTGTTGGTCGACGTGGACACCCCCGCTGCCAGCAACATCTGGCTCTGCCCGTCCTTCCGCCTGCGCGTCGCTGGCGATGTCGGTGGCGCGACCCCGAAGGTGTCCGGCCTCAAGGCGTACATCATCTACCCGCGCCGACAAGAGGCGCAGTAGCAGCCTTCACGCACGCACACGCTGGCGTAATCCTTTCCGCCGCGTCGTGCGCGTGACGGTGGCCGAGCACCGAGAGGGCCGCGCTTTCAGGGTGGGGAACGCGGCCCACTCGGCACCATCACCTCGCAGGAGTGCAGCATGAGCAGGGCGGGCGGACCCGAGAAGAAGGCAAGCGACAAGCAGACCGAGAAAGCGAACGCGGCACCACGCAAGCGCGCGTTCGCAGTGGATGACCCGGCCCGGCAAGTGTTGATCGAAGCGAAGCGCCGACTCGCGATGGGCCTCGGCGACCATGGCATCCCGGACCTGATTCGCATTCTGGAGACAGGGCCGGGCGATACCGACGAGCAGAACAAGCTCTGGCAGTACGCATTGACCTTCGCGGCCGACCGAGGTGGGCTGCCGCGAGTGGAAGCAGCGGTCATCGACGCAGCAGCGATACCGCCGCTTGAGGTTCGATTGAAGGGATTCGCTCGGCCTTCTGACACGTAAGGGGTGCGGCGTGTGGGGATGGGTGGTGGGGGTCGTGATGGCCGTGAGTAGCTTCGACGGCAGCGCCGCGCCCCAGCGTGTCCAAGCACAGGTCATCGAGCCCAACAGCTACGCGCAGGAGCGCTACCTCACCTCGACCGCCCCCGTCCGACTGCTGTCTTCGCGCGTCGGCCGCGGCAAGACCTACATCCTCTGCGCGGGCGAGCACTACAAGTGCTGCGCGCTGCCGGGGCTGCAAGTCGCGCTGACCCGCCTCGAGCGCGCGTCGATGGAGAACACGACGCTGGAAACGCTCCGCTCGCACATCATCCCGGGCGAGATGTGGGCCAAGGGCTGGAGCGAATCCAAGTCCTGCCTGACCTACCCGCCCGTCATGTGCGATGACGGCAAGGTGCGCCGAAGCCGCATCTACCTCTTCGGCTGGACCGACCCGGGCCGCGCGCTGTCGGCCGAGTTCGGCAGCATCGGCGTGGACCAGGCCGAGCAGCTGGAGTATCGGCACTACACGGTCGCCCAGACGCGCTTGCGGCAGAATGACCCGTGGATCAACGCGCGTGCGGCCGAGTACGGCATCGCGCCTCGGCAGATGAGCCTCATCTGCAACCCCGAGGACAACGAGCACTGGATCGCCAAGGAGTTCGACCCCGAAGCTGGCATGCGCTACGTGACCGACGACGCCGGCCGCGTGACCGCCGATGTCATCCTGTCCTCGTTCCACGACAACGAAGAGAACCTGCCGAGCGACTACGCGCAGCGCCTTGAGGGCTTGAAGGGCACGGTCTACTACGACCGTCTCGTGCTGGGCAAGTGGGCGCGCGCAGAGGGCCTCGTGTTCCCGATGTGGAACCCCGGCGTGCACCTGATTGACACGCCGGCCGAGTGGTCCGCATGGGGCGGCTACCCGCCCCCGCACTGGTCGCGCTACCGGGGTATCGACTTCGGCTACCGCAATCCGTTCGTCTGCCTGTGGCTCGCTCAGGACCCGAGCACGAACGCATTCCACGTCTACCGCGAGTGGTCGATGGGCGAGCGGCTGGTCGAGGACCACGCGCACGTCATCGCCGAGCACGAGGCGCGCGAGCTGCGCACGCTGCGAGAGTGCGCGGACGAGACGCAGGCGGTCGCCATGCGGCCGTACTTGAACGACCTCAACATCGCGGGCAGCTTCGCCGACCACGACGCCGAGGATGCGGCCACGCTCGCACGCCACGGCATCCCGACGCGCCCGGCACGGAAGTCCATCGACGGCTGCATCAAGGCCATCTGCTCGGCCCTGAACGGCGGCAGGCTATTCATCCACCAGTCGAGCCTGATCGAAGAGGACCGCACGCAGGCCAACATGAAGTTGCCGAGCACGCTCGCGCGCGAGCTGTCGAGCTACCGCTGGCAGAAGCTGGCGCAGTCGGCTGCCAACCCGAACGACGGCAAGCGCGAGAAGCCCATCGACGCGAACAACCACCGCATCGACGCGCTGGGCTACGTGCTCCACTCGCTCGAAGCCTCGCCGCGCCCCGGGGTGTGGTCGTGAGCCTCCGCGCGCGCATGCGCGACGCCTTCCGCACGCTCATGGGCTATCCCGAGCCCGTGAACGGCGTGATGCCGGACTACCCGGCGCACATGCTGAACCACCCGTTCCGGCTGGACCCGGTGTCGCTCGACTTCGCGAAGGCCGTGCGCTTGATCGGCACCGTGCGCGCGTGCGTGATGACGAAGGCCGAGGACTTGGCCTCGCTGCCCATCATCGTCGAGCGCGAGACTGCGAGCGGCTGGGAGCCCATCGAGCGCCAGGACGGCAACGTGGTGGACGTGCTCGCCAAGGGCAACCCGCGACAGTCGGGCATCGAGGTGCGCCGCGACCTGCAGGCGAACTTCATCACTCACGGCAACGCCTACTTGGTCTGCGAGACGTTCGGGGCCAAGCGCGTGCAGGAGCTGTGGGTCCCGGTGAGCCACCTGACCACGGTCATCCCGGGTCCGCGCCGCATGCCGAGCGCCTACATCTTCACGCGCGGCGGACGCGAAGAGGCTATCCCGGCCGAGAACGTCATCCCGTGGCACGATTACAACTCCGAGGACGAGCCGGTCGGCATGTCGGCGCTCGCCTCGGTGCAGCTTCAGTACGAGACGCGCTTCGACCTGATTCGCCTGTTCCAGAAGGTCGTCCGTAACGGCGGCGTCGGTGCGGGCTATTTCAAGGTCGCCCCCGGCCCCGGCGGCACGGTCCAGCCGCTCTCGGAGTCGGCCAAGGACGCCATCCGAGCGGGCATCAAGCGGGTCCGCAAGCAGATGGACTCGGACATGATTCTGGACATGCTGGAGTTCCAGAAGATGGGCCTGACGATGAACGAGCTGCAGTTCATCGAGAACACGAACCTGACCGACGCGGATATCTGCCGCGCGCTGGGCGTGCCGCCGTGGCTCATCGGGATCAAAGAGGGCGCGAAGCTGGGCGACGCTGGCGCCAACAGCCAGTCGGACGAGCGCATCTACTGGATGCGCCAGCGCCGCACCGCCGAGCTACGTGATGCCCTGTTCACCGAGCGGCTCGGCCCCAAGTTCGGCGAGAAGGGCGTGCGCTTCCGCACCGACTTCTCGGCCATCATCGCGTTGAACCAGCCGGTGTTGAACTCCGCCCAACAGGTAGTCGCGCTCACCGGGCGGCCCGTGATCACGGTCAACCAGGCGCTCTCCATGCTCGGACAGCCCAAGAGCGACGACCCGGCCGCAGACGTGCTCTACGAGAAGCCCGACCCCATGCCGTTCGGTGCGCCCCCGGGTGCCGCACCCGCGGCTCCGGCCACGGACCCCGCGCAGTCGGACGGCAAGAATGCTCCACCCGAGCCGGCGAAGAAGCAGCGTTTCATCGACACTCCCGAGCGCGCCGAGCGCTGGCGCGCGAAGGACAAGCTGATGAAGCGCTACGAGGCCAAGTTCGAGCGCGCGTTCGTGGGCCTGCTGCGCGAGCGGTTCACCGAACTACTGCGCAAGCTGGAGAACAACGGCATCCGCGCGGCACACGAGAAGCGGGCGATCGACTTGGACAGCATCTTCGCTCCCGACGAGTCCGACGCCGAGCGCGCGCAGCGCATCTACGAGAGCCTCATCGCCGAGCGTGGGGCCGAAGCCGCCCGCGAGATTGGCGTCGAGCTGGAGGTGGCGCTCCAATCCCAGTCGGTCCGCCAGTTCATCCTGGCACGAAAGACCTATGGACTGGACGGAGCGCTCAATACCACGCTCGACGCCGTCCGCGCCTCGCTCGCCGATGGCGTCACGAAGGGCGAGGGGCTGGCCGAGCTGGTCGCCCGCGTCAATGCCGCACGCGATTCCGCGACCCAAGCGCAAGCCCTCACGGTCGCGCGCACGGAGGCCGTCAGCGCGTTCAACTTCGCCACCGCCGAGGCATGGAAGCAGTCCGGGGAGGTGGACTCCATGGAGTGGTTGTCCGCCCGGGACTCGGCGGTGCGTGAGTCACACGCCGAGCTGGACGGCAAGCTGTCCAAGCTGGGCGAGGCGTTCGACAACGGATGCGAGTACCCCGGCGACCCGGCCGGTCCCATGGAC
>JBEBGT010000172.1:0-7082 GCA_040081365.1 Candidatus Eiseniibacteriota bacterium
GTGTATAAGAGACAGCCGAGACCGTGGTCGAGCCCCTGCTGCGTGTGCTGGACTCCGCCGACCCCGGCGTGCGCCGCGAGGCGATCGAGGCGCTCATCGCGCTGCTCGACAAGGACCTGCCGGACGAGTCGCGCACGCGCATCACCGGCGCGCTCGACAACGCCGGCGTGCGCGTGAGCCGCACCAGCGGCCGCAAGGCCGGCGCGGGTGCGCGCCCCAGCGACGCGCGCGAGACCGCGGCGCCGGAACGCATGCGCATGTCCGACAATGCCCCGAGCGGCCCGCGGCCCTCGGCCGTCAGCGCCGATCCGCTGGCCACGCGCGTCGACCTGCCGCGCCCGGCCAGCTCGGGCGCGCCGCCGCTGCCGCACGATTCCGGCACGGCGCCCGTGCTCGATTACCAGAAGCTCGCGGCGGGCACCGAACTCATCGGGCGCTTCCGGGTGCTCGAACGGATCGGTGGTGGCGGCTTCGGCACCGTGTACCGCGTGGAAGACGTGTTCGTGAAGGAAGAGCTGGTCCTCAAGATCCTGCTGCCGCAGCTCTCGCTCGACCCCAACATGATCAAGCGCTTCGTGCAGGAGTTGAAGCTGACGCGGCGCATCTCGCACCCCAGCGTCATCCGGATCCACGACCTCGTGGACCTGGGCGGCGCACACGCGATCTCGATGGAGTACTTCGCCGGCCGGGACCTGGGCGTGGTGTTGCGCGAGGATGGCCCGCTGTCGCCTGCGCGGGCGACCCGCATGGCCGAACAGGTACTGGAGGGGCTCGCCGCCGCGCATGCGGCGGGCGTGCTGCACCGCGACATCAAGCCCGCGAACCTGCTGATGGGCGATGGCGACGAAGTGCGCATCGTGGACTTCGGGCTCGCTTCGGCCACCCAGACCGGACAGTCGCGGCTCACCGCGAGTGGCCTGCTCGTGGGCACACCGGAGTACATCTCGCCCGAGCAGATCCGCGGCACCGACATCGACGAGCGCTGCGACCTGTACTCGTTCGGCGTCGTGCTGTACGAGGCACTGTCCGGCAAGGCGCCGTTCCATGGCGCCACCGCGGTGAACGTGCTGTTCCAGCACCTCGAGGGCGAGGTGCCGCGGTTGTCGCAGGCCGCGGCCGGGATCCCGCCCGAGCTCGACGAGTTCGTGATGCGGGCCATGGCCCGCGAACCCGGCGACCGCCCGGCGAGCGCCGGCGCCATGCTGGAGATGCTGCGCGCGCGCGCCTAGCGCCGCGGCCCCCCCGCCATGGCACGCATCGATGCCTTCCTCGAGATGGGCCGTCAGCAGGGCGCCTCCGACATCCACTTCGCGGTCCACCGCCCGCCCCTGCTGCGCTTGGACGGCGAGCTCGACGCGATCCACTACCGCGACCTGTCCGCCGAGGAGTGCGAGTCGTTGATCCGCGAGATCGTGAACGACGAGCGCTGGGAACAGATCACCGCGCGCGGCGCGGCGGACTTCAGCTACGACGCCGGCCCGCTGGGGCGGTATCGCATCAACGTCTGCCGGCATCGCAACGGCCTGTCGGCGATCTGCCGCATCATCCCCAACGACGTGCCCTCGCCGGCCGATCTGGGATTGCCGCGTGTGCTGTCGCAGTTCGGCCAACTCGCCCACGGGCTCGTGCTGGTCACCGGCCCCACGGGCACCGGCAAGTCCACGACCATCGCGGCCATGCTGCGCGAGATCAACGAGCGCGACTCGCTGCACATCCTCACGCTCGAGGACCCGATCGAGTTCCTGCACGAGAGCCAGCGCTGCCAGGTGGTACAGCGCGAAGTCGGCACCCATGTGCGCTCGTTCCAGGACGGGCTGCGCGCCGCCCTGCGCGAGGACCCGGACGTGATCCTGGTGGGTGAGCTGCGTGACCCCGAGACCGTGACCCTGGCGCTCGAGGCGGCCGAGACCGGCCATCTGGTGCTGGGTACGCTGCACACGCGCGGCGCGGCCTCCACGATCGAGCGTCTCGTGGACGCGCACCCGTCCGAGAACCATGCCCAGGTGCGGCATGCGCTCGCCGAGAACCTGAAGGCAGTGGTGAGCCAGGAGCTCATCCGGTGTGCCGACGGTCGCGGCCGGCGCGCCGCGCACGAGATCCTGATCGTGAACGTGGCGATCCAGCAGATGATCCGCGAAGGCAAGTCGTTCCAGATCAACGGCGCGATCACCACGGGCAAGCGCGTGGGCATGCAGCTCATGGACCAGTCGCTGCTGGCCCTCGTGCGGGCGGGCGAGATCGACCCCGACGAGGCGTTCCTCAAGGCCGACGACAAGTGGGGCTTCGCCCCGTTCCTCACCCGGCCGGAGTTGCTGGGCATGGTCAACGGCGAGTTCCGGGCGGCCTCATGAACCGCATCGATGCGTTCCTCGAGCTGGCCGTGAAGCAGGGCGGCTCGGACGTGCACCTCGTGAGCGGCCAGCCGCTGCGCATCCGGCTCCATGGCACGCTCGAGACCGTGCGCTTCCGTGAACTGTCGGCGCGCGACGTGGACGACTTCCTCGAGGAGTTCATGACCGGGGAGCAGCGCTCGACGCTGGCTCGTGACCACCACGTGGACTTCGCGTACGACTCCGAGGTCGCCGGCCGCTTCCGGGTGAACGTCTACCGGCACGCCCACGGCCTGGGCGCCGCATTGCGCGTGGTGCCATCGAAGGCCCCCGAACTGTCCGGGCTCGGCTTGCCGAACGTGGTCGAATCCTTACTCGCCGTGGGCAAGGGTCTGGTGCTCGTGACCGGCCCCACGGGCTCGGGCAAGTCCACGACCCTGGCGGCCATGGTGTCGCACCTGAACACCACGCGCCGCGGCCACATCCTCACGCTCGAGGACCCGATCGAGTTCGTGCATGAGAGCCAGCGCTGCGTGATCACGCAGCGCGAAGTTGGCACGCACGTCCCCGAGTTCGCCGAGGCGCTGCGCAGTGCGGTGCGCGAGGACCCGGACGTGATCCTGGTGGGCGAGATGCGCGACCTGGAGACGATCTCGCTTGCGCTCACCGCGGCGGAGACCGGCGTGCTGGTGCTGGGCACGCTGCACACGAACGGCGCGGTGCGCTGCGTGGACCGCATCGTGAACGTGTTCCCCTCGCGCCGGCAGGAGCAGGTGCGTGCCATGCTGGCCGACAGCCTGCGCCTGGTGGTGTCGCAACAGCTCGTGCAGAAGGCCGACCGTTCGGGCCGGCTCGTGGCCGCGGAAGTGCTGGTGAACACGAGCGCCGTGAGCGCCATGATCCGCCAGGGCAACACGCACAAGCTCATGAGCGCGATCCAGGCCGGCCAGCGTGCCGGCATGCAGTCGCTCGACAGCGTGCTCATGGACCTGGTGCGGCGCGGTGTGATCTCGGGCGAGGAAGCACACGAGCACGCGGTGGAGCGCGCGACTTTCGAAGGGCACGGCGCCAGCGACGCGGCCTGAGTCGCGGGTGTTCCGCGGCCGGTCTACGCTGCGTTCGCGAGCGGCTCGTCGTCGCCCGGCAACTCGGCCACGTTCTCGAAGCCGTAGACGTCCGTGAGCACGATCCCCCACGCCTCGCGCAGGCCGTCGAGCACCACCGGGTCGAAGTTGCTCCCGCGCCCGCGTTCGAGCACGGCCAGCGCGTCGAGCGGTGCCATGGCCGCCTTGTAGCTGCGTTTGCTCACGAGCGCGTCGAACACGTCGGCCACGGCGATGATCCGCGCCGCGAGCGGAATGTCGTCTCCCGGGACCCCGAACGGCCCCGTGCCGTCCATCTTCTCATGATGGTAGGCCGCCACGCGCGGCACCTCGCGCAGGTGGGCGGGGTACTCGATCATGTCGAGGATCGCCTGGGTGTGGGCCGCGTGCTGGTCCATCTCGCGCCGCTCGTCGTCCGACAGCCGGCCGGGCTTGTGCAGCACCTCGTCGCTCACGCCCTGCTTGCCGAGGTCGTGCAGCAGCGAGGCCACCGACAACATCTCGTGCTCGTTGAGCGACAGGTCGAGCGCATGTCCGATGGCCATGGACACCTGTTGCACGCGCTCGCTGTGCCGGGCGGCGTCGGCATCCTTGAGTGTGAGCGAGTGCACGAGTGCGCCGATCGTGGAGCGGAACGCGCGCATCTGCTGCTGGTGCAGCCACAGGTGCTCGAGCGCGAGCCCGACCTGGCTGGCGAACACCGACAGCAGGTCGAGGTCCTCCTGCGTGAAGCGTCCCTTTCCAGGCCGCCGCACGTCGAGTTGCAGCACGCCGAACGGCTGGCGGCTGCCGAGCAACGGGGCGACGATGGCGGTCTCGAGCCGCGACAGCACGATGCTCTGGCTGCCGCCGTCCGGGCCCTCGCCCTGCACGAACAAGAGCGCGTGGCCGTCGCGCAGCACGCGCTCCACGATGGTGCGCGACAGCGGCACGCGCGAGCCCTCGCCCTTGCGGTCGGCGGCGATGAACGTGCGCAGTGGCGCGTCGTCGTGCTCGCGCGCGACCAGCAGATGGTGCGTGGCGTGCGGGAACGCCAGGAAGGCGAAACGCTGGATCACGGCGAGCAGGCGGGCTTCGTCCGTGCGGGCTGCCGCGGTCTCCCGAACGAGGGTCAGCAGGAGCTCGGCGGTGCGCGCATCGGTGCGTCCGACGCGCTCGCTGAGTTCTCCCCACTCCTCGGCCGGCCGCCACGCGAGCACCGTGGGCTGAAACGCCTCGGCCCCCTGGAAGAGCCGCAGCTCCTCGGGGTCGAACGTATAAGGGGTCGGAGAGGTGGGGGTCATGTCTCCTGGGGTATCGGCGGACCTGAAGCGCCAGTTGAGTCTATTGGGAATCGGCCCTCACGCTTCCCCTGCCAGCCGGCGAGGCGGGGGTCCACTCCGACGGCAAGACCGGGCTCAGGTCGGCACCCCATGTGGCCGAAACCCATGGGGCACGCCGAGTCCCGGACCCCGTGCGGGGTGGCAGCCCCCACGGGCCGTCCGGCGCCCGACCCTCGCTGGAGAATCGCCATGGATCCGATGCACCCCATACTGCTCACCGTGCGCGCGCTGACCGAGGTCATGGACGGCGCGGACCCGCACACACGCGGACGTTCCCAGCGCATCGCCCAGTTCACCGTGAACATCGCCTGCGAGCTGGGGGCCAGCGAAGCCCAACGGGTCGAACTCGAGCTGGGAGCGCTTCTGCACGATCTGGGCCGGAACGCCATCCTGAACGACGTCGTGCGCACGCCTCGCGTGCTGGATGCCAGCGAGTTCGCCGTCGTGCAGACCCATCCGACCATCGGCTGGGAACTGCTCAAGGACATCCCCGGCCTGCTCAGCGTGGCCGAGATCGTCTACGCGCACCACGAACGTCCGGACGGCAAGGGCTACCCGCGGCAGTTGAGCGCGGACGCCGTGCCGCTGGGCGCGCGCATCATCATGGTGTGCGCGGCCTATGACGCCATGACCGAGGAACGCCCGTACCGCCATGGCCTGAGCCCCGCGCAAGCGTGCGAGGAACTGCAACGCCATCGCGGCACCCAGTTCTTCCCCGAGATCGTGGACGCGTTCGTGAAGCTGCACGAGTCAGGCCGGCTGTGGGACGGCCTCAAGGCCGACGAACCCCTCCCGGCCAAGGAACCGCGCGTCGCCTGATCGTCCCCCCCGCGCGCTGCTAAGCTGCGCGGCATGATCCCTCGACCGATCGTTCCTGGGTGCGCGCACGCAGGCCGGCGCGCGTGAAGCCGGCCCGCTGGCTCGCACTCGGCGACAGCTACACGATCGGCGAGGGCGTGGAGCCCCACGAGCGCTGGCCGGCGCGGCTGGCCGCAGCCGGGCTCGGCCTCCCCGAGCCGCGCATCGTGGCCACCACCGGCTGGACCACCGACGAGCTGCTGGCCGGCATGGAGGCCGCCGGGGTGTGGCCCGCCACGGAACACCACGAACTCGTCACGTTGCTCATCGGCGTCAATGACCAATACCGCGGACGCACGTTCGCCGACGGCGCCTACGCGCGCTGTGCCGAGCGCGCGGTGACGCTCGCGGGTGGCGAACCCGCGCGCGTGCTGGGCTTGTCGATCCCCGACTGGGGCGTCACGCGGTTCGCCGCCGGGCGCGACCGGGCGGCCATCGCCACGGCGATCGACGACTGGAACGCGCACGAGCGAGCCCACCTCGCCGCGCTCGGCGCGCACTGGTGCGATCTCACGGCGCTGTCGCGCCGGCATGGCGATGCCGAACGCTATCGGGCGGCCGACGGCCTGCATCCCGGGGCCGCGGCCTACATCGAATGGGCGCTCGCGGCCGCGCCGCAGGCCCGAGCGGCGCTCTCGGGCCGCTCCCCGGACGCGCCCCGGGGCACGGCCCCATGAGCTTTGCAGGGGCTTCACGCCACGCACATCCCACGCGCGTCGCTCGCGCGTAGAGCAGGGTGCATCGCCACCCGAACCCGAGGACCGCACACCATGAAGACGCTCATCACGTTCGCCCTGCTCGCCGCGCTGGTGGTGGCACTCGCCGCCAGCGCCCCCGCCAAACCGCGGCCCCGCACCACGCCCGCGGTCGCCGCGGTCGCCCCCGACGGGCCGGCGTTCCAGCCGGTCACCAAGTCCGCCGACGAGTGGCGGCAGCAGCTCACCCCACTCGCGTTCCACGTGCTGCGCGAGGACGGCACCGAGCGGGCGTTCACGGGTGCGTACTGGAACGAGCATGCCAAGGGCAGCTATGAGTGCGCGGGCTGCGGCTTGCCGCTCTTCGGCTCCGACACCAAGTTCGACTCGGGCACCGGCTGGCCGAGCTTCTGGCGCCCCGCGTTCAAGAACACCGTGCGCGAGCTGCGTGACACCAGCTTCGGCATGACGCGCGTGGCCGTGGCATGCGCGCGCTGCGGCGGGCACCTGGGGCATGTCTTCGACGACGGTCCCGAGCCCACCGGCCTGCGCTACTGCATCAACTCGGTGTCGTTGCGATTCGTGCGCGTTCGCTGAGCGGTGTCTTCCCGTGCGAGCGTGAGCCCGGGGTCCTTTCGGACCCCGGGCGTCGCGTTGGCGCGGACTTGGGGCTCACGGCCCGCGCGCGTTAGTTTGTAGGCTCGAGCCGTGTGCCGGGGCCGCCGATGCTCCGCGCACGGGCTCGGGCTCGCGCCAGGGTGGCGCGAGCCCGAG
>JBEBGT010000650.1:0-1833 GCA_040081365.1 Candidatus Eiseniibacteriota bacterium
GGGGTATTGCTCGGGGTATTGCTCGAAGTCATGGGCGGCTCTCGTACAGGGCAAGCATGCGGGGCAGGCAATCGGCCAGCGCGTCGTCGAGCGGCAGGCGCTCCACGCCGAGCAGGCGCTTCCAGAGATCGTTGCGCAGCCCCCCACGTAGCGGGCGGGCGGCGGCTTGGTTCAGTGCGACCGTCGGGCGTTCGTCGATCAGCGAGTCGTCGGCCTGCAGCAGCGCGGCGATGCGGCGCGCCAGCTGCCCGCGCGACACGACTTCGTCGCAGCCGGCATGCAGCAGGCGTGGCGAGTTCACGGTAAGAATAGCGCCTCGCTCGCACAGCGTCACCCATTGCGCGGCGAGCCAGGTGGCGTAGGCAGGGGTGGCCAGCTGGTCGCTCGGCACCACCAGCGCCTTGCGGTCGCGCAAGTGACTCACGCAGCGATGCACGAAGTTCCGGTCGTCGTAGCCGATGTCGAATACGTTGGTGATGCGTATGACCAGCCCGCGCGGCAGCGCGGTCACCAGCGCTTCGGAATCGAGCTTGCTCTGGCCGTACACCGACAGCGCATGCGTCGGCGCGTCCTCGGCGTAGGGCCCGGCGGCGCCATCGAACACGTAGTCGGTCGAGAAGTGCACCAGTGCGGCGTCGTGCGCACGGCACCACGCGGCCACGGTCGCCACGTCGTCCACGTTGCGCTGCTGGGCTTGGGCGGGCTCGCTCTCGCAGCGGTCCACGTGCGTCATGGCGCTGGCCAGTACCACGAGGTCGGGGCGCTGAGCGTTCAGGAACGCGGTCGTGCTGGCACCCAGTTCGAACGGCACCAGCCCGGCGCGCGGGTGCGTATGGCTCGTGCCGGTCACGCGCACGCCGGAGCGGGCGAGCCGCGCGTGCAGCGCCCCGCCGACCAGGCCGGAAGCGCCGATCACGAGTGCGTGCCTGAAGCCAGCAAGGGGGGACGGGGTCGGCATCACGTACAAGATTAGAGGACTTCGCACCGGTCTGCATCCGGAGCGGACGCGCGCGCCAACGGCTGCCGGGGCCAGCGTCGCAACCGGGCGGGTGATGCATGCCCGTGGGCAAGCCGAAGCTGGCGTTCGTGTTGCCGGCCGAGAGCCCGGTGGTACGGCGGGACCCGCCCGCACGACTTCTGCTAGGGTGTGACCCCATGCGCAATGCTCTCGTGTTCTTCATCAGTGCCCTGATCCTCGTGGCGGCCGGTTCGGCGTGGATCGCGCTCTATCCCACCGTGCCCGCCGACCTGGGCGGCGTCGAGAACCTGGACCACGTGGCCAAGCACGTGAAGATCCCGGTGGGCGAGGACGACCACCTGGACGGCTGGTTCATCCCCGGCGAACGCAAGGCCACCGTGCTGCTGTTCGCGGGTTACGCGCGCGACCATCGCCGCGTGTGGCGTTACGCGCAGTTCCTGCGCGAGCAGGGTTTCAACATCCTCACCATCGACTTCCGCTCGGCGCGTGCGCTCAAGCGCAAGCCCACCACGCTGGGCTTCTACGAACTCAACGACGCGCGCGCCGCCCTCGACTGGGTGCGCGAGCAGCCGTCCTTGCGCGGCCACCGGGTGGCGCTCTACGGAGAATCGCTGGGCGGCGCCACGGCGCTCGTGCTGGCGGCCGAACGCCCCGACATCGCCGCGGTGGTGGCCGACTGCCCGTTCGCCAGCGCCGACGAGGCGATCTCCGACGGCATGCGCTTCGTGGCGCACGTGCCGGCCTACCCGTCGGGTCCGTTGGCGCGCCAGGTGGCGCGACTCATGACGGGGCACGACCCCGGCGTCATGGACGCCACGGCGGCATTACGGGCCTTGAACGGCCGGCCGGCTGTC
>JBEBGT010000173.1:0-7067 GCA_040081365.1 Candidatus Eiseniibacteriota bacterium
CTCGTCGAGCAGCTGCAGGTCGGCCGCGGTGGACTTCAACAGCACCGGGCGCACCACCCGCGAAGTGAGCGGGTTCGCGAGCTGGCGCAGGAACACGGGCAACAACGCGCGCCCGACGACGTGCCCGGCGAGCTGCGCGCCACGGGCGGCGGCCCCTGGGCCCCGGCCCGGCGCGGCGGCCGCCTGCAGGGGCTCGGCATCGTGGGCCCCGATGCGCGCATGAACTCGCCGCTCGGCTCTCCGGCCAACAACGGTGAGTCCGAGGTCTCGGTGGCCGCGAGCGGCTCGCGCCTGATCGCAGCCTGGAACGACGGCAACACGTTCGCCGTGCAGCCCGGATTCGTGGGCTATGGGTACTCGCTCGATGGCGGGGCGACGTGGGCCGATGGCGGCTCGCTGCCGGTGGCCGGCGTGAGCGACATTTACTATGGCGACCCCGTGCTGGCCGCCGATCCCGCGGGCACCTGGTACATCGCCGACCTCTATCGCCCGCTCCCGGGCGACAACTCGATCTCGGTGAACGCCGGTGTGTTCACGGGACCCGTCCCGGTGTGGGGACCGCCGGTGGTGGTGGCCGCGGGCCTCGGCAACGCCCTCGACAAGCCGTGGATCGCGGTGGACGCCATCGACGGCACGGTGTACCTGGCGTGGGTGAACTTCCAGTTCGGCGGGCAGACGATCGAGTTCTCGCGCTCGCTGGATCACGGTGTCACCTGGAGCCCGCGCACCGTGCTCACGTCGATCGGGGAGTCCGGGCCCATGAGCCCGCGGCTCGCGGTCGGGCCCGACCATGAGCTGCACCTCGCGTACTACGAGACGTCGTTGCTCGATGGCCAGGAGTACCTGCGGCTGCGCACGTCGGCGGACCACGGTGTCACGTGGTCGGCCGTGCGCACCATCGGCGGGCGGCCGTTCGCGAACAACTTCTACTCGGGTCCAGCCGGCGCGAACCGCGAACGCGTGGTGGCGCTCGTGTCGCTGGCCGTGGATGGTTCCAGCGGCCCGCAGCGCGGCAGTCTGCACGCGGTCTGGCACGAGATGGTGGACCTCGGGGCCGATGCGCTCGGCACGAGCGGCGTGGTGAACGCGCTCGAGCCTGACGGCACGCTGCCCACGGCGATCCCGTTCACGCCCGGTCAGTCGTTGCGCGGCTCGCTGTCGAGCACCACCGATCAGGACTGGTGGGCGTTCTCGGGCACGGCCGGCCAGACGCTGGTGGCCCAGCTCACGCCGCAGGCTTCCGCCTGCAACGGCTTCCTGCGCATGTTCGCCGGCGGCGGCGCGACAGCGAACCGCTGCGCGTTCAGCCATTTCGGGAACGGCGTCGGCGTGGTGGTGTTCACGCTCCCGAGCACCGGTACCTATGCATTGCGCGTGCTCAACTGGGACGGTG
This sequence comes from Candidatus Eiseniibacteriota bacterium, assembly GCA_040081365.1. Taxonomy (GTDB): domain Bacteria; phylum Eisenbacteria; class RBG-16-71-46; order RBG-16-71-46; family RBG-16-71-46; genus JAIOPA01. Next base: position 1,394 of record JBEBGT010000173.1, read on the forward strand.
TGCCCGCCGACACGGGCAGCTACCGCATCGATACCGCGTGGCACAGCGTGACGGCCGCGGATCACGCGCGCGATCATCGCGATGTGATGTACAGCCGCTCGTCCGATGGCGGCGTGATCTGGACGACACCGGTCGTGGTCGGCGATGCGCCGGCGAACTACGACGAGACGTTCCCCGAGGTGGCGGTGAACAACGCGGGGCAGGTGTACGTGATGTGGTATGACCACCGCGAGGACGTGGCGAACGGCATCCTCACGACAATGCGCGCGCGCGTCTCGCCCGACGGTGGCGCCACCTGGCTTGCGAGCGAGCGCGTCGACAGCGCCGCCCCGGTGAACTGGAACCTGGTGAACTCGAACATGTTCCCGAACATGGGCGACTACAGCCAGCTGGTGGCGGCGGGCGCCCAGGTGCATGCGGTGTGGGCCGACGGCCGCAACGGCACGCCGGACGCGTACCACGCGGTCCTCGAGGGGCTCACGCTCGACGCCCCGGGTCATGGCACGGGGTCGTTCACGCTGCGTGCGGGCGCTCGTGCGCGCGGGCGCGCCGTCGTGTCGTGGAGCGGCGGGGCGGATGCGGCGGTGACGCTCGAGCTGTACGACGTGGCGGGCCGCCGGCTGGCCCGGGTGCAGCCCGCGGCGGGTGCCGCGCAGGCCGAGCTGGGCGAGGGGCTGGGCGCCGGCGTGTACTTCGTCCGGGCGCGCTCCGGAGGGCTCACCGCGGACGTACGGGTGGCGGTGCTGCCGTGAGCGCATGAACGCATGAGCCCGAGGGCGATCCGGGCTCGACTCCAGCCTTGCGCCACTGCTCATTTGTGCAGTAAACTGCCCGCGGTGCCAGACCACAGCCATGTTCGAATCCCTCAACGACCCGGTCGATGTGCTGACGGCGTTCGTGGACGGTTCTATGCGCCCCATCCGCTTCCGGTGGCAGGGGCGTGTCGTCCGCGTGCGCAAGATCACCGGTCAATGGGCCCGGCGCGAAGGCCAGGCGCAACTGCGCTACTTCGCCGTGCAGGGTGCCAAGGACGACAGTTACGAGTTGTGCTTCGACGCGCGCGGTCCGTCGTGGGTGCTGAGCCGCGCCTGGACCGGGCCGGGCTGAGCGCACGCGGGAGCCGGCCATGATCATGCTCGTCGACATGGACGCGTTCTTCGCGTCGGTCGAGCAGGCGCACCATCCGCACCTGCGCGGCAAGCCGATCGTGGTGTGCGGCGACCCCAACCGGCGCGGCGTGGTCACGGCGGCGTCCTACGAGGCGCGCCCGTTCGGCGTGCGCGCGGGCATGCCGCTGGCCGAGGCCAAGCGCCTGTGCCCGCATGCCGAGTACGTCGAGGGCAACCCGCGCAAGTACGTCGAGAAGTCGCTCGAGCTGCTCGAGATGTTCCTGGAGATCACGCCCGACGTGGAGCCGTTCAGCGTCGACGAGGCGTTTCTGGACCTGCGCAAGCTCCCGGGCCGCGGCCAGACGGCCGACTCGGCCATCGCCATCGCGCGCGAGCTGCAGCAACGTATCTCCGATGTGCACGGGCTCGGGGCCTCCATGGGCATCGGCCCCAACAAGCTGATCGCCAAGATGGCGAGCGGCGTACAGAAGCCGCGCGGCATCACCGCGCTGTCCGAAGAAGAGTTCCGCGGCGTGTTCTGGCCGCAGGACGTGCAAGCACTGTGGGGCGTGGGTCCCAAGATGAGCGAGCAGTTGAAGGGCATGGGGATCGCCACGGTGGCAGCACTCGCGAACGCGCCCGAGAAGCTGCTTCAGCAGCGCTTCGGCGTGGTGGGCGAGCACCTGCGCGAAGCCGCGTGGGGGCACGACCGCTCGCCGGTGATCCCCTACCACGAGGGCGTCGATCCCAAGTCGATGGGACATGAAGTGACGCTGCCCGAGGACTGCCGCGATCCCGAGTTCCTGGAAGGCACGCTGTTGCGGCTTTCCGACCAGGTGGCGCGCCGGCTGCGCGGCGACGGGTTCAAGGCGCGCACGATCACGGTGAAGCTGCGCGACCACCGCTTCCGCACGCTCACGCGCCAGCGCGCGCTGAGTGCCGCGGTCGACGATCACATCGGCATCTTCGAGGTGGCGCGCGCGCTGTGGCGCGAGCACTGGAAGGGCGAGGCTTTGCGACTGTTGGGCATCTCGGCCTCGGGGCTGGAGTCTGCAGACGAGGAACAACTCGAATTATTCGCCAAAGACGAGCGCGCCAAGGCGCTGCAGGACGCCATCGACAAAGTGCGCGACAAGCTGGGCGAGGCCTCGGTGGTGCCAGCCGGTTCGCTGGCGCATCGCCGCGCACTGGGACACGTGCCGTTCGGCGGTGCGAAGCAGGGCAGTGCCGCGCGCGATGCGGCCGAACGCGCACGTGCGGCGGGCTACGCCGAAGGCGCGGATCCGTCCGCGCCCGATCCCACGCAGATCAAGCCGCGCGGGCCTGCGGAAGCTGGCCGCGGCAAGCCCACGAACAAGCCCAAGCGCATGGGCGGCGCTTTCGGCGGCTACCGGCCGCGCGAACGTGGCGCCGAAGGCGCGGGGTCCGATGTCGCGCCGCCGGATTCCGACGACGCGGCTGACATTCCGGACGAGCCGCTGTGATGCTGGCGGCTCCCGAGTTCCTGATCGGCACGTCGGGCTACTCGTTCGCCGACTGGGTGGGCCCGTTCTACCCGCCGGGCACGCCCGCGACCGAGTATCTGCCGTACTACGCCAGACAGTTCGGCTGCGTGGAAGTGAACGCCACGTACTATCGTCTGCCGCAGGCGAGCACCATGCAGCGCATGCACGAGCGTACGCCCGAGGGCTTCCGGTTCATCGTCAAGCTGCACCAGAGCATGACGCACCAGGGCGCCGACGAGCTCTTGCTCTATGACAACTTCATGCAGGCACTGCAGCCGTTGAAGGACGCGGGCAAGTATCACGGGCTCCTGGCGCAGTTCCCGTGGGCGTTCCGGCGCGACGAGCGCGCCAAGGCGCACCTGGAGCGCATGCGCGAGCGGCTCGGCGACGAGCCGCTGTGGGTCGAGTTCCGGCACGACTCGTGGATGCATCCCAAGCTCGCAGACTGGCTGCGCGAGCGCGCACTGGGCTATTGCTGCGTGGACGAGCCGGCGCTCCCGGGGCTGGTGCCGCCGGTCACGCATGTCACCAACGGCATCGGCTACGTGCGCTTCCACGGGCGCAACGCCAAGCACTGGTGGGGGAGCGGCACGCGTGCGGGCGCCCCGGACGCCGCCACGCCCGCGGTCGCTCCCGAGATCGCCCCGCTGTTCTCGGGCGAGCCGGCGGCGCCCGCGGCGGCGAAGCCCGAGCGCCGCCCGGCCGCCAACCGCGAGCAACTGCGCTACGACTACGACTACTCCGAATCCGAGCTCATGCAGTGGGCCGCCAAGCTGTCGGAACTCGCGCGGCAGGCCAAGCAGACCTACCTGTTCTTCAACAACTGCCACGCCGGCCAAGCCGCCCGGAACGCCAAGCTCATGGAAGAGCTGTTGCGCCGCCAGGGCTCGCTCGGGAGCTGAGCCCTCCGGCACGATCTTCCCGTTGACGCCCCGCACGAGCGGCAGATAGGGTGCCGCGCAACCATCGTCGCACCGAGACCACCGGGAGGTCGCATGGATCAGGGACCGAAGTCCTACTGGGCCGAATTCCTCGGCACTTTCGCGCTGTGCTTCATCGGGCAGGGCAGCATCGTCATGCAGCAGGCCACCGGGGCGAACAGCCTGCTGGTGATCGCGGCCGCGCATGGCCTGGCGCTCGCCACCATGATCTCGGCGCTCGGCGTGTGGTCGGGCGGGCATTTCAATCCGGCAGTCACGTTCGGGTTCGTGGTCACGCGCCGCATGTCGCTCACCTCGGCGATCACGTACTGGGTGTCGCAGCTGGCCGGCGCGATCGCGGCCAGTTTCCTGTTGCGCTCGGTGGTGCCGGGCGAAGCGGGCGAGCTGGTGCACTTCGGCGTGCCCATGCTGGCGTCGGGCGTGTCGGTGACGCAGGGCCTCCTGATCGAGTTCGTGCTCAGCTTCTTCCTGATCACGGCGGTGTGGGGCACGGCGGTCGACGAGCGCGGCCCCAAGATCGGCGGCTTCGGCATCGGCCTCACGGTGTTCATGGACATCCTGCTCGGCGGCCCGCTGACGGGTGCCGCCATGAACCCCGCGCGCGCGTTCGGTGCGGCGTGTGCCTCGGGCGTGTGGACGAGTCATTGGATCTACTGGGTCGCCCCGATGCTCGGAGGTGCGGCAGCCGCACGCGTCTACAAGAGCATGCTGTCGTCGCGGTGAGCGCGTCCGGATCCCGGAGAGCCAGCGCTTGAGCACGAACGACCTGCGACCCGCGGCCTTCATCACGCGCCCTCCGGGGCGCGTGTTGTTCCTGTGCATCCACAACTCGTCGCGCAGCCAGATGGCCGAGGGCTTCGCCCGCACGCTGGCGCCCGCGGGCGTCGAGGTCATGAGCGCGGGCACCGAGCCGCGTGGCGTGCATCTGTGCGCGACACAGGTCATGCAGGAAGCCGGCATCGATCTCACGGTCCAGGCTTCGAAGCACATCGACAGCCTGGATTGGCGCACCTGCGACACGGTGGTCACGCTGTGCGGCGAGGCCGATGAATCCTGCCCCGCGCTGGCCGGCGACGTGCGCCGCGTGCACTGGCCGCTGCCGGATCCCAGCATCGCGCCCGAGGCGCAGCGCTTGGACGCGTTCCGAGAAGTGCGCGACGAGATTCGCTGGCGCGTGGCCAGTCTGTGGCCGCGGAGCGGCTAGGCCCGTGAACGCGAAGCCCGTGTCACGAAACTGGCGCTGGCGTCAGTTGACACGATGATTCATGCGAATTGTCGCGACTTGATGGGGCCACTTCGCGGGTGCGAGCTCGCGCGGGGCCAGCCGGTGACCACGAAGCGGGTGAGCGGATCAGTCTGTCAAGAAACCGTCACGTAAGTGTTTTCGAAAACACTTACGTGACCGTTACCTGACAGTGATCGCGCGGTGGCAGCGAATGCACGAGCCGATGGCCGCTATCTCGTCAGCACCACGCGCTGCACCTGCGGCGCGCCGCCGCGCTGAAGCCGCGCGAAGTACACGCCCGGCACCAGCGCGTTCGCTTCGCCCAGCGTGATCGTGTGCCGCCCGGCGCCGAGCGTCCCCACTTCCCGCGAGGCACAGCGCCGGCCGCGCAGGTCGAAGAGCTCGAGGCGCGCGGGCGCGGCGTCGGGCAGGCTGAACGCGAGCTGGAATGCCCCTGCGGACGGGTTCGGGCGTGGTGCCGAGAGCGAGACGCTCCTGGGATGCTCGGCCGGACCACCGGGAGCGTCGAGCGTGGGCGACCACTCCACCATCCACACATCGTTGCGGACCTCGCGGTCGTATCCGCCGAAGATCACCATGCGGTCGTGGTCGGGGTCATAGATCGCGCCGTGGTACTGGCGGTTCGTCATCCCCGTCCCGATGGGCGCGAGCGGACTCCAGGCGGGGGACGCACCCAGCGACAGCGCCCAGAGCACATTCGGCCGTTCATAGGGCTCGCCCCCTGCGACGATCATGCGGTCCCGAAGCGGATCCAGCACTGCGGTGTGCGCGAAGAGCCCGAACGGTGCGGCACCCGTCGGTGAGAGTGGTTCCCAGGTGGGCGCACCGGAGAGCGACAGGCTCCAGGAGTCGGTGCGAGCGCTCTGTGCGTCC
>JBEBGT010000174.1:0-7064 GCA_040081365.1 Candidatus Eiseniibacteriota bacterium
TCGGGGCGAAGGGGCCGGCAGGCGCCGCATCGGATGCTCCGCGCACCATCACAAGCGTAGCAGCGGGGGACGTTCGCGCGGCGTCAATTGCGTGTGCGAGTCGACTCCCGAACCAGAGCCCATGGGTGAACAAGATGCAGGGGGACTGAACTCCAGCGTCCGACGTGAGCCCATGGCGGCAAGTCGCCACGTGTCGCAACATCCGTCCGGCCGTCGCGGCACACTGGGGTGATCTCGAGCACCGGCCGCGCACCGGACTCCGCAGCACGTACGGCGCCCGGCATGCCTCAGCGGCCCGCGGCCGCCGGATCGGGTGGCGCCGCGTCGTCGGTCTGCTTGCGCTGTTTGGTCTCGGGCGGCTTGCCCCACGACCAGCCGAACGATGCCCACACGCTGCGCACGCTGCCGTGATTCGTGGTGTGCTGGCGGAACGACGCATCGCTCGTGTCGTACTCGTACTTCCAGAGCCCGAACGGATCGTTGAGGTTGAGGCTCGCCCAACCCTTGTCGTCCTTGAACAGCTTGAGCCGCGCCCCGACGTTCATCCACAGCACACCACGGATCCGGCCCTGAGCCAGCGTCTGCGCCGGGCTGAAGCGTCCGGTGGCCTGCAGGTCGAGCTTGGGGGTGAGCGAGTAATTGCCGTAACCATTGAGCGACCACACGGTGAGGTCGCGCCGGGCGCTGGCCGACACGTTGCTCGCATCGTGCATCTCGCGGTACACGCTCAGGCTGGCATTGCCTCCCAGCCGTTTTGTCTGTCGCAGTGAGGCCGTGAAGCTGGCGCCCGCCGTACGGATCGCCGAGGCATTTCTCCACGTGGTCACCTGCACACCCTGCGCATCGACGAAGCGGAACTGGTCCCAGTTGCGGATGGTCTCGCGGAAGAACGGCGACAGCCGCAGCAGTCCGCGCGAGCCCGACCAGCCGGCATCCAGCGTGAACGAGTGCGTGTACTTGGGTGCCAGGTCCGGATTGCCCACCGTGCGACTGAGCGTGTCGATCGCGGGCACGTCCGGGTTCAAGAGGAACGGGGTGGGCCGCTCGATGCGCTTGGAGTAGGTGAGCCGCACGGTGCGGCCGTGGCCGAAGTCGTACGCCACGTTGGCCGAGGGAAACACGCTGCGATAGTCCTGGGCGTATCGGGCAGCACGCGTGTGCACGTCGAAGCGCGTCTCAGCCGCCTCGCCGCGCACACCGCCCTGGAAAGACACCTTGCCGATCGTCGAGCCCACCGTGAGATACCCGGAATGGAACTGCTCGCGGTGCTCGTAGTCCGTGAGCCCGCCCGTGCCACTGGGTGACACGGCGAGCGTGCTGCGCGTGGCGTTGCGGCGATCGGCACCGCGATAGCCGGCCTCGACCTTGCCCTTCTTGCCCAGCGGAAACGTCTCGTCGAACTGGAACGAGCGGTCCCGCGAACGCGTGTCGCTGTCGAAGGCCGAGACGGCACCGGCGGCCACGACCGGAAGCAGGAAGCGCTGCACGGCTTCGGTGGTATGGCCACTCGGGGACTCACTCACCCGCAGTTCGGCGGTCCACTCGTTACGGCCCTTCTCGAGCACGTGCGTGAATCCGAGCGTCGCGCTGCCCGAATTCCAGTCCGAATCCGAATCGCTGTCCCGCTCGTAGCCTGTGACGATGCCGTCCTGCGCGTTCGCGATCTGGGTGGCGACGCGCCCGTCACCCAGGTTGCTGTTGGCCCCGGCGTTGAGCGTCGCGTACAGCGTGGACAGCTTGTCGAACGCAAAGTCCGACGAGGCATCGAGACTGCCGTACGCCCCGCGGTTCCGGGTCTCGTTGCGCGCCGTGAAAGTGCTCACGGGTACGGCGAGCAGGTTCTCGCGACGGTCGTCGTTCACGAACTTGTTGCGGTTGAACCAACCGTTCACGCCCCCATAGAGCGTCAGCCGGCCCTGCTGCCACGCGACGCGCGCACCCGGCCCACCGCCGGTGCTGCCGAGCGAGAGGTTCGTGCTCCCCGACAAGCCCAGGTCCAAGGGCTCCTTGGTGACGATGTTCACGATGCCGGCCATCCCTTCGGGGTCGAACTTGGCGGAAGGGTTGGCCATCACTTCCACGCGCTCGATGCGGCTGGCGGGGAACTGGCGCAGGAACGCCGCCAGCGCATCACCGTCGAGCGGCGACTTGCGGCCGTTGATCTGCACCGTCACGGAGTTGCTGCCACGGATACTCACGCGGTCGTTGATGTCCACGTCCAGTTCGGGCACGGCACGCAGCAGTTCCGTGGCGGTGTTGGCCGGGATGTCCTTGGACAGGTAGATGTTCCGGTCGGCACCCAGGATGGCCGTGGCGCGCGCGGTGCTCGTCTCCACGCCCTTGAGCGCGATGGCGGACACGGCCAGCTCGACGGTACCGAGGTCCAGATCGGCGGCCGCGTCGGCGAGCCCGATGTCCGAGCGCAGATAGCTCTCGTGGCCGAGCAGCGAGGCCCGCAGCAGGTATCGGCCCGCACGCAGGCTGTCGAGGCGCACCCGGCCATCCGCCGCCGAAGCGGCGTGCGCCACCACGGACGAGTCCGCCGCTGAGCGGATCACCACTTCGACACCCACGAGCGGCGTGCGGCCGTCCTTCTCGAGGAACGTGCCCCGCACGGTGGCGGCGGGGGCCCCCGTGGCGAAGCTGAGGAGGGCAGAGGACAGCACGGCGAGTACGACGACGCAGGACCTTCCGTTTCGCACACGAGGCCTCACGGCTGGGACGGCCCGTCTGGGGCGAACGGGTCCATCGTACGAAAACGGACTATAAAGTGGCCTTTCGGATCCGTCGAGGCGGATATTCACAACAGGACACGCCTGGGGCAGTCCCTCCCAAGGGGATGGCCCGCACGGGACCACGCGCGTCAGAGTTCCCGGCCCGGTCAAATCACTCGGTTTCGACCACGGCACCCGCGCGCGGGGAACGCGCGGGGACTACCCTCCGGAGGACCGCATCGGTCAAGCTCCTCTCATCCGGATCGGACGTGCTCCTCATGTGGTCCCGCATCGGACTCGTCGTCGGCGTCGCAGTGCTGCTGGTGGCAGCGGCGGCCGTGCGCTGCACGTTGCAGCTGCGCGCCGCACATGATCGCGCCGTGGCGGCGCGCCGTGGCACCGGCCGTGCGCTCGCGCTCCTCACGGAAGATGAGCTTGCGCCACTGCCTGCAGCCGTCCAGCGCTACCTGCGCAACTGCGGCGTGGTGGGCCAGCCGCATGTCATCGACTTCCATGTGCGCTTCCGCGGCCGAATCCGCAGCGGCCCCGATGCTCCCTGGATGCCCTTCACGGGCGTTCAGGACAACTTCATCGCGCCGCTCGAGCGTGACTTCTTGATGAACGCGACACTGTTCGGCATCCCGCTGGTGGCCGTGCATCGCTACGCGGGCGAGCACGCCACCATGCGCGTGCGACTGCTGGGACTGTTCCCGGTGGTCGATGCCGCCGGACCGGTGATGGATCAGGCCGAGACGGTCACGTTGTTCAACGACATGTGCCTGCTGGCGCCCGCGATGCTCGTGGACGCGGCGATCGAGTGGGGGACCGCCGACTCGGGGCAGGTGCAGGCCCGGTTCACGAACGCCGGCCACACCATCGCCGCCACGCTGCAGTTCGACGATGCCGGCGACCTGGTGGACTTCATCTCCGACGAGCGTTTCATGAGCAACGCGAACGGCCGCACCTTCACGCGCTGCCGGTGGTCGACCCCGGTCAGCGGCTTCCGGACGTACGGGCCGGTGCGGTTGTTCGCCACGGCGGAGGCGCGCTGGCATCCGCCCTCGGGCGAGTTCGTGTACCTCGAGTTCGAACCCCTGGCGGTGAGCTACAACGGCGGGCGCCCGGCGCTCTGACCCGCGGCCGCGCGGCGGCACACCGGAAAGGCGCGCATGCGACGGCTCTTCGCAGGCCAGTGTCCGCGCGTCCGGAGCGAAGCGGCAAGGACAGTCGCCAGCGCGTTCCGCACCACAACGCACACGGCGCTGGCATGGCCCCTTCGGGCCCGGCCAGCGCCGCGGCGCGTGCCACCAGGTGCGTGAGCCGGACTACGGTGCGTCTACCGCCTCGGCCGAGTTGCCCTCGAGCGCGTCGGCTGCCAGCGCCGCCCAGTCTTCGGTGCGGCCGGCATCCGATCCGAAGCCGCGCACGCGGCCGTGTTCGTCCACCAATACCCAGCCCGAGTTCGCACTCAGGGCCGCGAATCGGGACCGCACATCGCCAGCCGGGTCCGAGAGCACGCTGTAGCGGACCTCGCAGCGCGACACTGCCCGCCACGTGGCATCGACATCCATGCGCGTGATCACCATGGGCACGACGCCGGCCTCCGACAGCTGCCCGCGGCTCAGTTCGATCGTGCGCAGTGTGGCGTCGTCGTCCGAGAACACCAGCAGTACGTTGCCCTGATCGAGCACATCGCTCAGCTTGCGCCAGCCGAAGTCACTGGAGCGGTATTCGAAGTCGGGTGCGGCCCCACCGATCGCGAGCGGGGTCGCGGATCCGGCGGTGACCGGTGTGGCAAGCGCGGCGGTGGCCGCGACGGAAGTGCTGGGAGCAGCCGAAGCGTGAGTCTGGAGAAGCGCAACAGCCAGATGAGCAGCGGCGAAACACGACGACAGGGACATTCAGGTCTCCGGGTGGAAGGGCCAACAGGTGGAACGGCACATTCCACGGGTATCGGCGGGCGGGGCGCGCGAATGCAGCCCGGCGCGCGGCAGCAGGGCAGCCTCCGCGCTCTTGACGACTCGGTGACCGCCGCCGGCGTGCAGACTGCGACCCCGTGCCGCCCCTCCGGTTCGCCGGTGCGGATTCCGAGCGCGGGAGCGGGTCCACATCGGGTAGATTCCCGCGATGACCACCCCGCGCCGTGAACCACCTCCGCCAGCGAGCGTTGCCGCATTGCCGCCCTGGGCCGTGGCGTGCTTCCTGTGCTCCGGTGCCGCCGGCCTCCTCTATGAGGTGGTGTGGGGCAAGCAGCTGGCCTACCTGCTGGGGGGTTCGCTGCCGGCCGTGGCCACGGTGGTGGCGGCGTTCCTGGGCGGGTTGGCGCTCGGCGCGCGGCTGCTGGGAGCCCGGCTCAGCATCCGGCCCGGGCTCGCGCGCAGCTATGCGCTGCTCGAGGTGGGCGTCGCCGTGCTGGGACTGGCGCTGCTACCGGTGCTGCGCTCGCTCGATGGCCCGGTCGGCGTGCTCTACCGCACGTTCGGTGGCGAGAGCGTGGCGTTCGCGATCCTGCGCGTCGTGTTGCTGCTGGTGCTGCTCGTGCCGCCCGCGGCACTCATGGGCGCCACGCTGCCCGTTCTGGTGGCGCGTTGCGAGCGCGGCGTGCTCGGTGCGGGCCTCGCCTGGCTCTACGCGATCAACACACTGGGAGCCGTGCTCGGTTCGGTGCTCGGCGGCTTCGTGCTGCTGCCGCGGCTCGGCCTCACCGCGACGACGGCGTTGGCCGCGGTGCTCAACCTGGTCGCGGCTGGTCTCGCGTGGGTGAACGCCGGGGGAGAGCGCGACTCGCCGCGGGCGCGATCGAGTGCCGACGACGCGCGCGACGCGCTGCTCGCACCGGCCCCGCGCCGTGTGCTCGCCGCGCTGTTCGCACTCAGCGGCTTCACCGCGTTGCTCTTGCAGCTCGCGTGGGTACGCCTGTTCGGGTTGGTCCTCGGATCGTCCGTCTACTCGTTCTCGGCCGTGCTGGGCGTGTACCTGCTCGGCTTGGCGCTCGGCAGTGCCGCGGTCGCGCCACTGTTGTCGAAGCGCGCCGTGGAGCCGTGGTGGTTCGCGCTCCTGCAGCTTGCGCTGGCGTGCACGGCGGTCAGCGGCATGCACGGCTACGCGGGCCTGCCGCGCGCGATGCTCGACCTGGGCGAGCGCATGGGCACGTCGTGGAGCGGACTGCTCGCGGGCGAGCTCATGCTGGTGGGCTCACTGTTGTTCGTCCCGTGCCTGCTGCTGGGCGCGCTGTTCCCGGTGGCCACGCGGCTGTTGCAGGATGGTTCCGCGGGCCGCTCCACGGGCACCGCTTACGCCATCAACACCGCCGGCACCATCGTGGGCTCGCTCGCCACGGGCTTCCTGCTGCTGCCCGCACTCGGCGTGCAGGGCGTGGTGCTGCTGGCGGCGGGACTCGCCGCAGCGGCCGGACTCGTGGCGAGCCTGCTGCCGAGCGCCCGGCCCGCCGGCATGCCGGTCCGTGCCGCAGTCGCCCTGCTGGCATTGGCCGCGCTGGCGGCCGGTTTCACCGCGCCGCGCTGGGACCCGTTGCTCATGTCGCTCGGCACGTTCCGTCCGAGCAGTGCCCTGGGCTTGCTCAAGGCCGCGCAGGCCGACGGCTCCACCGACGACCCCACGCGCCACATGACCGCGCAGCAGGAGGTGCTCTTCTACCGCGACGGCATCAACGCGTCGGTGCTCGTGGTCACCGACGAGCAGCACGAGAGGGTCTGGATGCGTGTGGGCGGCAAGGTCGATGCCGGCACCGGCGACATGCTCACGCAGGTCATGCTGGGGCTGATCCCGGCGGCCATGGCCGACTCGGGCGCGCGCACGCTCGTCGTGGGGCACGGCTCCGGCGTCACCGCGGCCGCCGTGCTCGCGGCTGGCGCGGGCGCCACGGACATCGTGGAGCTCGAGCCCGCGGTGCTCACGGGTTCGCGCTTCTTCCATGAACGCGGACGCGATCCGCTCGACGACCCGCGCGTCACCGTGCACGCCGAAGATGCACGCACGCAGCTCACGCACGGCGCCGGCACGTACGACCTCGTGATCTCGGAGCCGAGCAATCCCTGGATCGCGGGCGTGAACAACCTGTTCACGGTCGACTTCTACCGGCGTGTGCGCACGCGCTTGGGCCCGCAGGGCGTGTTCTGCCAGTGGGTGCAGCTCTACGAACTCTCGCCGCGCACGTTCCAGAGCCTGCTGGCCTCGTTCCTCACGGTCTTCCCGGACGCGCACCTGTTCTGCCTGTGGGATGCCGCCGATGCCATCCTCGTGGCCGCGCCGCCTGGCCGCACGCTCGACCTGCAGCGCTTGCGCTCGGCCGGCGTGCGCTACGAACTGGACCGCGCGCGGCTGCAGGCC
>JBEBGT010000175.1:0-7051 GCA_040081365.1 Candidatus Eiseniibacteriota bacterium
CATGCGGCGCGCGGCGCCCGCCCCGCGGCGGGGTGTCAGTCCACCAGGATCACCTTGCGGACGGAACGGAACCTGCGGTCGTCCGTCTGCACGCGCAGGAAGTAGGCGCCCGCGCGGACCCGGGAGCCGCTCGCATCTCTTCCGTTCCACTCTATGCGGTGGACGCCGGCCTCGAACGCCTGGTCGGCCAGACTCATCACCTGCCGTCCCGCCAGGTCGAAGACGCTCACACGCACGCGCGATGCACGTGCCAGACCGAACTCGATGCGAGCGACGCCACCGCGCACCCCCGGTGCGCCGCCCCACGACAGGACTCATGCGGGGCGTCCGCGGAACCCGGGCGCGCTCGCAACTACACCGCTGGGCGTTCCGGCCTGCTGCGGTGTGCCGAGGGAGCCGTCGTCAAGCGCTCGATCCATGCCAGCATCACCGCCGAGGCAACGAACGTGATGTGGATGATCACCTGCCAAAGGATGTCTTTGTCGGTGTGCTTGTCGATGTCGATGAAGGTCTTGAGCAGATGGACCGACGAGATGCCGATCAGCGCAGTGGCGAGCTTGACCTTGAGGATGCCCGCGTTGACGTGCGACAACCACTCGGGCTGATCGGGATGCCCCTCCAACCGAAGCCGCGAGACGAATGTCTCGTACCCCCCGATGATCACCATGATCAGCAGGTTGGCGATCATGACGACGTCGATGAGTCCGAGCACGCTGAGCATGATCGCCGTCTCGGCCGGGTTGTGGACATCGTGGATCAGATGCCACAACTCGAGCATGAAGCGATACACGTACACGCCCTGAGCGACGATCAGGCCAAGATAGAGCGGCGCCTGCAGCCAGCGGCTCAGGAAGATCAGGCTGCTGAGCGTTGGCCTCTGCGGAGTCTGCGGTTGGTTCATGCGGGAATGTCTCTCAGAACCTCGAGGGGTTGTCCAACCGGTCGGTGCCGCGACGTGGTGCGCGGCCGACCACGCCCTCACTGCTGCAGCACGATCTTCCGCACTTCGGCACCGTTTCCGCGGCGTAGCCGGATCATGTACACGCCCGGGGCGGCGCGTGTGCCGCCATCGGTGCGGCCGTCCCAGCTCACGGTCCGCTCGCCAGCAGCACCGCGGCCGGACGCCAACTCACGCACCCGGCGACCCGCCAGGTCGAGAATCGTCACCGCGAAGTCTTCATGGTTCATGAGGGTGAAGCGCAGGGTCATGTTCGCGCGGAAGGGATTGGGCGACGCGGCCACGGGCAGACGGGGCCCCGCCGGGGCGTCGGGCACCGAGAGTGCTGCCGTATTGCGGAAGTTCCAGAAGTCGGTGCGGAAGGTCTGGTTACCCCCGGCCGGACTGATGATGGCGATCGCCACGCTGATCAGCTGGCCGTTGCCGCCCTTGCCGACCGCGATGGGATCCAACACGCCATTGCCGCCGGGGAACACGTTGTTGTCGTCCACGAACGCCGACAGAGGGATCGAGATCTTCTGCCAGCCACCGCCCGCGATCGCGCCCGGGCCGGCCGGGCTCACCACCAGGTTGTACTGGAACTCCTCGTCCGCCACGTTGTCCCCGCTGTCGTCTTCCTGCAGGTTCAACTCCAGCGTGTACGACTGGCTCGCGTCGGGCTTGATCCAGAACTCGAAGTTGGTCTTGCCGCTCAGGTCGAGCGGGAACGTGCGCCCGAAGCCGCCGATGAAGCCCGCGGGGCCACCGTAGCCCACCGAGAGCGAAGCGCCGCAGCCATCCTGCGGCGGTAGCTCCGTGCTGGCGCTGATGCCGCCACCGCCCCCGCCGTTGAACACGAAGTAGCCATTGCCGAACGGATTGGCGTGATCCATGCCATCGAACAGGATCGACGTGCCGTCCACCGACTTCTGCGACACGCGCACCCAGTCGATCACGTACTCCTGCGGGAACACCGTGCTGGCATCGGGCGAACCGGGCAGGTTCCCGCCCACCGCCAGGTTCAAGAGCATGTGGAACGGCTTGTCGAACGGCGCCGGGTAGCCCGCGGCTGACGAGATCCAGTTGCTCTTGCACGCGTACTGGACACCGTCCAGCAGCCAGCGGATCTGGTTCGGTTCCCACTCGATCCCGAACGTGTGGAAGCCGTCGTGGAACGTGCCCGAGGGCAGCGTCGTGGCCGAGCTCGAGAAGATCTGGGTGGGATTGCCGTAGTGCAGCGTGCCGAACATCTGGCTCGGCTGGTGGCCGACGTACTCCATGATGTCGATCTCGCCGCTGATGGGCCAGTTGCCGTACGGGCTGCTGGTCGGCAGCATCCAGAATGCCGGCCACAGGCCGCGGCCGATGGGTAGCTTGGCGCGCATCTCGATCTTGCCGTAGGTGAAGTCGGCCAGACCCAGGCTGCGCATTCTTGCCGACGTGTAGGCCTTGCCACCGAACGCCTGTTGCCGCGCGGTGATCGTGAGCAGGCCGCCAGCGACGGTGGCGTTCTCGGCGCGGTAGTACTGGAGCTCGTTGTTGCCCCAGTTGCACAGCGACGGGCATCCGGTGCCCACCTGGAACGCCCACTTGGCGGGATCCACGGCGGTGCCCGTGAAGTCGTCCTCCCACACCAGCGAGTACTGCGCGTGGGCAGGGGTCGGAGTCAGGCTGACGGCGGCGGCGAGTACGACGGGCAGGGACAACAAGCGCAGGAGTCTCATGGCGACAAGCATACCA
The DNA here is from genome assembly GCA_040081365.1 of Candidatus Eiseniibacteriota bacterium. Classification (GTDB taxonomy): domain Bacteria; phylum Eisenbacteria; class RBG-16-71-46; order RBG-16-71-46; family RBG-16-71-46; genus JAIOPA01. Next base: position 2,678 of record JBEBGT010000175.1, read on the forward strand.
GAGCGAGTGCGGCCACCGCGGGCCGGCTTGGGCTCTCGCCGAGGCGGACGCGGGCAAACCTATTCAGGTTGACGGAAGTCGCGCGGGAACCCACGCGCGTGGCGCTACTTGTTGCCGCTCCCGCCCGTGCTGGATCTCCGTCGCGCGGCCATCGCGTAAGGCAGGAAATAGCGGTCAAGCGACTCTGGCGTCGACCGAAACGTGTTCTCGCCGACGAAGTAGTCGCACACCATCTCGCGCACACGACAGAGTTCCCTTCGGCGTCCCTTCAGCCGCGGGTCGGCGATGGTCAGGTCGATCAGTTCGAGAAAGCGCTCAAAGGCCGCCCGCTCCCGGGCCGGGTTCGAGTTGCCGCGCGCCTTCAGGGCACGGGACACCTCGCTGCCGGCATTGCCGAGTTGCTCCATCAGTGACATGGAGTGCCAACGTCCGGCCGCCAGATCGGTGTGAAGCGTGCTCATGGCTGGACCAAATCCAGCACGATGGCTCAGACGGTCCCGCGTGATCGGCAGCGTGATCGGTGTGAGGGGTGACATGAGTTGCAGCATACCTCACGTGTGGGCGAGCGTCCCACGTGCGAGGTGCGCCCCTAACCCCGTCGCGCCGCCTCGATCGCTGCGATGTCGATCTTCTGCATGGGCATCATGGCGGCGAACACGCGCTTGGCCTCGTCGCCGCCCGCGGCGAACGCGTCCAGCAGCACGCGCGGCGCGATCTGCCACGACACGCCCCAGCGGTCCTTGCACCAGCCGCACTGGCTCTCCTGGCCGCCGTTGCCGACGATCGCGTTCCACAGGCGGTCGGTCTCCTCCTGCGAGTCGGTGGCGATCTGGAACGAGAACGCCTCGCTCTGCTTGAAGTGCGGGCCACCGTTGATGCCCATGCAGGGAATCCCGTAAACGGTGAACTCCACCGCCAGCACCTGACCCGCCTTGCCGTCGGGGAAATCCCCGGGTGCGATCTGCACTCCCGTCACCTTGGAGTCGGGAAACGTAGCAGCATAGAAGGCTGCGGCAGCTTCGGCGTCACGCTCGTACCACAGGCAGATCGTGTTTTTCGGCTTCATGCGACGGGGCTCCTCGTGCGGTCGGCGACCAGGTCCGGATGGGGGCTTGGGATATCGCGTCGGATCAGCTTACTCCGGGCCGCCGGTCGCGTGCACACCCCGGGGGCCTGCAGGTTGCCCAGGGCTGGGAGAACCCGCCACTTGTCGGGCCCACGGCGTTGGCCGAGAATTGCCTGCATGCGAACCGACCCGCACGCCCATCACCCCACAGTCCGCCGACCTCACCTGCTCGTCGCCTCAGGCGCACTCCTGCTCGCGACGCTCACGCTCGCGCCGAACATCGCGATGGCCGCACCACAGGCGTTCCGTTTCACGGACCTGGACCTGCGCGACCCGCACACGTTCGTGAGCTTCATCGGCTGCCGGGACTTCACCGACGTGTTGCTCGGTGGCAGTTCGTTCAACGGCGATATCCAGTCGCGCATCCAGGACGACACCGATCACGACGGCCTGCTCGACCAGTCGTGGCTGCTCGTCTGGGATGATCTGGTGCCCGACGCCCCGTCGGACCAACTGCTGTTCGTCTCGGGTCGGTGCACCGCACCCACTGCGGGCACGAGATGCGAGGCGGGCTTCGAGTGGAGCCCGGTGGTGTTGTCCTCCGATCACTCCGCGAGCGGCGCCTGCCTGGGTACGCTCGCCGGCAGCACGCACCCGTACTCGCCGGCGGTCACGCTCGCGACGGGGCCGTGCTTCGCCACCGCTCCCCACGACATGAGCTTCGCACTCGCGAACGGCGTGGTCTTCAACCTGCGCGACGCACAGATCGCAGCCACGTTCGTGGGCGATCCGCCGACCTCGCTCGCGAACGGTCTGATCCGCGGCTTCCTCCGGCGGACCGACGCGGACAACACCATCCTGCCACCCAGCATGGCGCTGGTCGGCGGCCAGCCCCTGTCGCAACTGTTCCCGGGCGGTGATCCGGCGGGCCCCGGCAACACCAACTGCGCCGCCTACTCGGATCTCGACATCGGGCCCGGCGGTGAACCCGGCTGGTGGGTCTACTTCGCGTTCACGGCCGCGCCGGTCGCCTACACGGGGATCACGGTGGACGTGAGCCCCGCGCCGCGGCGCGGCGCTTCGCTGCAGGTCTCCCCGAACCCCGCCATGTCCGGGGCGATTATCCGGCTCGACGGCATGCAGGCCGGCGCGCTCGACGTGGCGGTGCACGACCTGGGCGGTCGGCGTGTACGCGTGCTCCACAGCGGCGAATCGTCGGCGGGCGCGCGAGTCTTCCGCTGGGATGGCCGCGACCGCAACGGTTCAGCGGCACCGGCCGGCGTCTACTTCGTGCGCGCGGTCGGGCCAGGGCAGTCGCAGGTGTGCCGCTTCGTCGTGGCTCGTTGATCGAGCCGGCACGGGCCAAGGCGCAGCGATGCCGGAGCTTCCGGAGCGGGTTGCCCTGCCGTCACTGGCCTGCGTTCTGGGTCGGGTGACCTTCGCTGGACTCCCCGGTGCTCGGCGCGGACTGCGCGGGCGCTGGCACCGTGCTCGTCCCGAACAGCGTGGGTGATCCACCGGACGACTCACAGCCGGTGGGCTTGAGGGGGTCCGAGTTCGCGAGCGACCGGATCACCAGGATGTCGAGTCCCACCCCCACGACGAGTCCCAACAGCGTGCCGGTCGACTTGGGCACATGGATACGCGCGATTCTCTCGGCCGGTACCGAGACTCGGTCGAACCCCACGTCGACCTGCACGCTCACGCCCCGAAGCGACAGGCTGTCTTCGGGCGCGGCGGCGGCGGAGTCGCGCGTCCAGCCCACATACCGTCCGGTGATGTCCTTGCCATCGAGCATGTCGAGCTTGATGGCCGCGCCGGGCTTCACATTGAATATCGCGCCAGTCGCGCGTGTGCCGTTCTGGTTGTCGGCGGACGATCCGACAGCGACGCCCAGTAACGTGCACCCCTGGATGCCCACTGCGAGCATGCCCCAGAGCGCGGCGACGCTGAGCAGGAGCAGCGCGCGCAGGAATCGATCAGGCCTTGCCATAGGGCGGCTCTCCAGAGCGGACTGCGGGACCTCCCACCCCAAGTGAGATGTCGCGCATATCCTGCGCCCCACCAGCGGCGATTACCAGCCCTGTGTGGCCCGGTTCTAGAACTTCACCATCCGGACCGTCTGCACGCCGTTGGATCCGCGCACCGAAGCCAGGTACACGCCCGGGGCGCCGGGCAGTCCCTCGGATCTCGAGTCCCAGTCGAAGCGGTGCGTTCCGGCGGCGAGCGCGCCGTGGTGCAGCGAGCGCACGTGTCGCCCCGCCACGTCGTGGATGTCGATCTCCAGGTCGCGCTCGTCCGCGGGCAGCGTCAGCCGGAGTGCGAAGCGGCCGTGCGCGGGATTGGGGCTCGCGGACCAGCTCCACTGCGGCGCGCTGGGCGGTGCGGCCAGCCGACTCGGCGCCAGGTTGAGCCGGATCCCCAGCACGCGCGTGGCCACAGTGCCGCTGTCGCTCGCGGTCACCAGGTCGGGCGCGAAGTCACCGTTCAGGTCGGCGATGGCGATGGACCGGGTGAACCGGCGGCCGGGCAACGAGCCGGCCGACAGGAAGCGGCCCGCGCCATTGCCTTTGAAGAACTGGAGCGTGGACGCGTTGATGGTGGACACCAGCAGGTCGCTGAAGCCATCCATGTCGAGGTCCCCGATCTCGGCCGACCACGCCAGCGTCGTCGTGAGGTCCACCTGTGGTACGGCACGGAATCCCTGGACGGGGTCGCCCAGGAACTCATCCGCCACGGCGGGGGCCGTGTTGTACCGGAGCAGCGCGTCCAACGCGCCATCCCGATCGACATCGGCCATCAGGAGCGAAGTCGCGTTGGCCGCGCCGCTCACCAGCGGGAACAACGTGCGTCGCATGCCCAGCGAGGCCAGACGACTCACGGTGATCACCTCGTCGATGGCCGCACCGCTCACGATCCCCAGCCCGGCGAAGCCGATCACATCGGTCGGACCGAACCGCCCGGCGACTGGGCGCACCGCAGCCGAGAACGTGCACGCGAGGTTGTTGGTGTTGGTCAGCGAATAGTTGCCCGAGGCATCGCCCTGCGCGTCCTGGAGGAAGCTCGTGTTCGACACGCCCGAGAGTACGACCACCTCGAGCCAGCCTGCATGGTCGAGGTCCGCGCCACGCGCGACTCGCGCCCCCGCGATGGGCAGGAACTGATGCAGCGAGAACCCGCCCACCCCATCATTCAGCAGCAGTCGAAGTCCGTCGGCGGGACCGCCATTCCGGCTGCAGACCACCAGGTCCAGGTCGTGGTCGCCGTCCAGGTCCACGAGCGACAGGTCGGCCACCTCTGCCGGCGCC
>JBEBGT010000004.1:0-25131 GCA_040081365.1 Candidatus Eiseniibacteriota bacterium
CAAGGATGAGGGTGACGCCCACGATCGTGGGCGGATCGTCGGGCCGGACCCCGAAGAGCATGCTCTGCATGAAGCGTGTGACACCGAACGCCGCCACCAGCCCGATGCCCGAACCGAGCAGCGTGAGCTGGATGGCGTGACCGAGGACGAGCTTCTGGACATCGGCTCGGGCCGCCCCGAGCGCCATGCGGATACCGATCTCTCGCGTGCGCTGCGTGACCGAGTAGGCCATGACGCCATAGATGCCGAGTGCGGCGATCACGAGCGCCAGGACCGAGAACACGCCCATGAGTTGAGCGTAGAGTCGCGCGTTCCAGCTCGCGCGCTCGATGTGCTCGCGCAGCGTTCGCACCTGGGCCAGCGCCAGGTTCGCGTCCTGCGCGCGCAGCAGCTTACGCATGGCCGGCGCCAGCACGACCGCCGGGCTCGTGCCGCGCACCGCCCAGTGGAGCGACTGGATGTTGGACTGCGCGTACGGGATCACGAGCTCGCCCGTCACCCGGTCGTCGGTACGCAGGTTCTGGCGCACGTCCCCGATGACCCCGACGATCGTGACCCAGCCACGCGCGTCATCGGGCCCATAGCTCCAGCGCTTGCCGAGCGGGTCCTGACCCGGCCACAGCCGCGCGGCGGCCTGCTGGCTCACGAGCGCGACCTTCATGCCGTCCGCGGCATCGGCGTCGGAGAAGTCACGGCCACGCACGAGCGGGATACCCACGGCGTCGCGATAGCCGGGCGTGAACACGTTGTAGCCCGCCGAGGGCAGCGGACGCTTGGAGTCGACCGCCAACCCCTCGGGCAGGATGCTCATGGTCCAGCGGCTGCGGCCCAGGTGCATGTTGAGCACGCCGCCCGCGGCCTGCACGCCGGGCAGCGTCAACAGCGACTGGCGGAAACCGCGCATGAACTCGCCGCGCTGCGCCGCTTCGGGGTAGGTCGCACCGGGCAGCGTGACCTGCGCGGTGAGCACGCCATCGGTGCGCAGTGCCAGACGCTGGTCCTGCATGCGGACGAACGTGCGAACCATGAGCCCCGAGGCGATGAGCAGCACCACGGCCAACGCGATCTCGGCCACGACCAGCGTGTTGCGCGTGCGACGGCGTGCGATGGTGTCGCCGCCGCCGGGCGTGCCCTCGCGCAACGGAGTCAGCAGGTCGCCCGACGACATCTGCAGCGCGGGCGCGAGCCCGAACACCAGTCCCGACAACACCGACACGCCGGCCACCGCCAGCACGACCTTGGGGTCGAGGTCCATGTGCATCCAGAACGGCAGCTCCTCGGGGATGCTCGCGAGCGTGAGGCGCATGCCCCACTGCCCGAGCAGGATCCCGGCCGCACCACCCGTGCACGACAGCAATAGACTCTCGGTGAGCATCTGGCGCACGAGGCGCGCGCGCGTGGCGCCGAGCGCCAGGCGCACGCCCATCTCACGCACGCGGGCCGCGGCCCGGGCCAACTGCAGGTTGGCCACGTTGGCACAGGCGATCAGCAGCACGAAAGTGACCGCCAGCAGCAGCACGATCAGCACCGGCCGGATCTCGCGTTGCAGCGCCTCGGCATAGGGCGTCGCGACGAGCCGCGTGTGCTCGTTCGTCTGCGGATAGTCGCGCTCAAGCTGCTTCGAGAGCCCGTCGAGTTCGGCCTGGAGCTGCTCGCGGCTCGCCCCCGGGGCCAAGCGTGCGAACGCGTCGTGGTAGCGCCCGCCACGGCCGTTACCCGAGGTGTCGTCCATGGCGAACGGCACGAAGAAGTCGGCGTTGCGCGGGAACCGGAACCCCGGCGGCATGACGCCCACCACCGTGCGCTGGCGGCCGTTGATCGACAGCACGTGCCCGAGCAGTTCGCGGTCGGCGCGGAAGCGCTCGCGCCACACCTTGTCGCTCAGCACGACCGTCGTGAGGTTGCCGCCGATCAAGCATTCCTGGGGCGTGAACCAGCGCCCCAGTGCCGGCTGCACGCCGAGCACGCGCGTGAGGCCGTCACCCGCGATCGCACCCTCGAAGCGTTCGGTGTCCTCACCGATGTTCACGGTCGGCGACCACTCCAGCATGACAGCCGACGAACCCAGCGACTTGCTGCGGGCGATCACGTCGCGCAGGTCCGGCAGCGACATGTTGTTCATGCCGTCGGGTTCCTGCGCCTCGAGCTGCACGATGCGTTCAGGCTCGGGGAACGGGATGTCCGCGAACAGGATCCCGCGCAGCACCGTGTAGATCATGGCGTTCACGCCGATGCCCAGGGCCATGACGGCGATCACGGTGAACGTGAACCCCGGCGTGCGGCGCAGCGAACGCAACGCGTAGCGCACGTCCTGGAGGATGGTGTCCATGACGGGTTCTCCTATTCCTGCCGGAGGGCGACGACCGGGTCCACGTCGACCGCACGGCGCGCCGGCAGCCAACAGGCGATCAACGTGCTGACGGCCAGCAGGGCGAGCACGCCGGCGTAGGCCGGCACATCGAGGGGGGACAGCCCGTAGAGCAACCCGCGCAGCGCGAAGCCTGCCGCGATCGCGAGCACCATTCCGATCCCGGCCCCCCAAGCGAGCAGCCGGGTGCCTTCGTTCATCACCAGCCCCAGGATGTCACGGGGCAGCGCCCCCAGGGCCACGCGCACCCCGATCTCGCGCGTGCGACGGCTGACGGAGTAGGCGACCACCGCGTAGAGACCGAGGCAAGCGAGCAGGAGCGCGAGCACGCCGGTGGCGCTCAGCACCCCGCCCGCGAGACGACCGGGCAGGAGCGAGCCCCCGATGTAGTACTCGAGCGGTCGGGGCTGCACACCCGCCATGGCCGGTGCGAGCGCGCGGATGCGCGAGCGCAGCACGGCAGCCAGCTCGCCGGCCGGCAGACTGCTGCGGACGAACAGGGTCGCATCATCGTCCCCGTCATGGTCGAGCGCGAGATACACGAACGGCCGCGGGCTCTCGCCCACGCTGCGGTAGCACGCGTCCGCGGCCAACCCGACCACGGTGCGCCACGGACCTTCGGGGCCGTCGAAGCTGACCCGCCGTCCGAGCGCTTCCTGCCCGGGCCAGAATCGCTTCGCGAAGGACTGGTTCACGACCACTTCGCCTTGCGCCTGCCCCATCCGCAGGGGGCGTCCACGGAGGAGCGGGATGCGCAGCGTCTCGAAGTAGCCCGGGCTGACCGCATTCACCGGTTGGTCGAGCGGGCGATCGGGGTCCTGCCCCTCGGCCGCGGTCAACCACATGCCGGCCTCCGACCAGCCCAACGACAACGGGACATGCTCGGCCAGCGCGACCGACTCCACACCCGGATGTGCCCCCAGGTCCGCGAGGAGGTCCCGATAGAACCCCAACGTCTGCGCGCGATCGAGCCCCGAGAGGCTGGGGTCGAAATCCACTCCCGTGACCCCATGCGGCTGGAACCCGGGGCTGAGCGCACCCGCTCGGGACAGCGCCCGCGTGAAGAGCCCGGCGCTCGCGAGCAGCAGCATCGACAACGCGATCTGCGTGATCATGAGTGCGCTCCGGAAGCGTGAGCGCCCGACGGACGCGTCGTCGCGGAGCGCGCCGGCGAGGGACGGGGACACCGACTGCCAGGCGGGCACGAGCGCGAACATCACCGCGGACACCAAGCCCAGCACCAGCGAGAACACGGCCACGCGGACATCGGGCTGCAGGTCGATCGTCACAGGAACCGGTAGCGGGGGTTGGAAACGCGCCAACAGCCGGGTGCCGCCATAGGCGATCGCCAGTCCGGCCGCGCCGCCCGTGAGGCCGAGCACGACACTCTCGCTCACGAGCATGCGGATCAGGCGCCCGCGCGTGGCCCCGAGCGCGAGCCGCACGCCGATCTCACGCCGGCGTTCGCGCCCGCGAGCGAGCAGCAGCCCGGCCAGGTTCACGCACGCGATCACGAGCACCAGTCCCGTGATGACCAGCAGCAGGGCCATGAACGCGGCGAGGATCGTGTGCGCTTGGGGGAACGGCCGTGAATCGACTTCGGGCAGTACGAGGAAGGCGCGACCACTGTCGCTCGCGGGATACTCGCGCCCCAGTTCGGCGGCGATCGCGTCGAGCCGGTGCTGCGCCTGCTTCAGGTCCAGGCCCCGCGCCAGCTGCGCGTACACCGTGTAGCTGCGGCCGCCCCGGTTCGCCATCTCGCTCCGCCCGGGGGCGGCCCACGACTCCATCGCGGTGGGCACGAAGACGTCGGGCGTGAAGCCCATGAACACGCCGCGGAAGGACGGGGGCAGCACGCCCACCACTTCCCACGCGTGGCCGTTCAATTGCACGGTGCGCCCCACGATGTCCGGCGCCGCCGCCAAGCGCCGCCGCCAGAACCCGTCGGAGAGCACCACCGCGGCCGCCGGACCCTCGGGGCGATCGTCCGCCTCGTGCAGCACGCGGCCGCGGGCCGCCTGCACCCCCAGCGTGCCGAACCAGTCGCCGCTCACCATCATGCCGAGCACCCGGTCGCTGCGATCGCCTTCGGTGATCCGCATCGGGGTGAGCGCGGCGGCCCCGACGCGTTCGAACACGTCATGGTGGCCGCGCAGGTCGCGGAACGCCGGGTAGGACGTCACGCCGAAGCCATTGCCATCGGACTCGCTCGTGAAGACGCTCATCAGTGGCGCAGAGCGCACCCCCGGCAGCGGTTTCCACAGAATCGCGTCGACCAGCCCGAAGATGGTCGCATTGACGCCGATCGCGACCGCCAGCGACAGCACCGCCATGAGGCTGAACCCGGGCTGGCGGCGCAGGGCGCGCAACGCCTGCGCGGCATCCGACCGCAGGTCTCCCCAGCGCACGAGCTCAGTTCCCGCGCTTCTCGTCGACGACGCGGCCGTCGAACAGATGGATGTTGCGCTGCGCGTAGCGCGAGAAGCGGTTGTCGTGCGTGACCATGCAGATGGTGCTGCCCTGCTGGTGCAGGTCGCGCAGCAGGTCCATCACGGCCTCGCCGTTGGTGGAGTCCAGGTTCCCCGTGGGCTCGTCGGCGAGCAGGATGAGCGGGTCGCCCGCGAGCGCACGGGCCACGGCCACGCGCTGCTGCTGGCCGCCCGAGAGCTGGCTCGGCAGGTGCTTCGAGCGGTGCGCCATGGCCACGCGCTCGAGTGCTTCGCCCACGCGGCGCTTGCGCTCGGCGGCCGGCATGCCGCGGTAGGTGAGCGGCAGCTCGACGTTCTCGAACACGCTCAGGTCGCCAATCAGGTTGAAGCTCTGGAAGATGAATCCGATCTCGCGATTGCGGATGCGCGCGCGCTCGGTGAAGCCCAGGCTCTGCACCGGCTTGCCGTCGAGCCAGTACTGGCCGTCGGTGGGCGTGTCGAGCAACCCGAGGATGGAAAGCAGCGTGGACTTGCCGCAGCCCGAGGGACCCGAGATCGACACGTACTCGCCGCGCTGGATCTCCATGTGCACACCCGACAGCGCATGCGTCTCGACCTCGTCGGTGTAGAACACCTTCTTCACGTCGTCGAGCCGCAGCAGTGCACGGCCCGGCTCGCGGGCCTCCGCGCCCTTGGCGCTCACGCGGTCATTCGTCGTCACGGTCATCGAGGCCTCCAGTGGCTACTGCAGTTTCACGCGGTCGACGGAGTCCCAGCGCGTCATCTCGGACAGGATGACCTGGTCTCCCGGTTTCAAACCCTTGCGCACTTCGATGGAGTTGGCGGAGCCGCGGCCGAGGTCGACCGACACGCGCTTGGCGTGGTGCCCGTCGGCTTCGAGCACGAACAGCCCCACGGTGGCCTCGCTCGAGCCGTCGGCGGGTCGGCCCACGTAGATCACGTCGGGCAGCCGCTCGATCTCGATGGTGGCGTCCACCGACAGGTCGGGCCGCGCGCCCCGCGGCAGCACGCCGTCGAGCGCCAGGTCCACCGACACCGTGCCGTTCTGGGCACCTGGGTCGATGCGCGCGACATGGCCCTTCACGATGCCGTTGCGCGTGTCGATGGCGGCCATGAGGCCGATCGCCAGGTCGCGCGCCTGCGTCTCGGGGATGCGCACCACCGCCTTCAGGCGGTCCTGCCCGGCCACGCGCGCCAGTTCCTGCCCCGGGTTCACCCACTGTCCGGGCTGCAGCGACAACGATTGCAGCACGCCCTTCTGCCCCGCGCGCACGGTCATCGACGAGATGCGATCGCCCTGGAAGCGCGAGATGGCACGCAGCCGTTCGACCTCGGACTGGCGCAGCGACAACTGCGCGCGCAGCGATTCGGTGAGCAGGGCCAGGCGCTGCTTCTCGCTGTCCTGGCGCTCCTTGGCCTCCTCGAGGTTGTCGCGCGCGCGGTCGATGTCCATGCTCGAGGTGAGCCCCTCGCTCGACAGCCGCTCGGCCACCTTGAGTGCGCGCTCGGCCTCGTTGGCCGCGCGCCGCGCCTCGGCCACCGTGGAGACGGCGGCCAGCCGGCCCGACTCGAGCGCGGCACGCAGGGCGGCAAGATCGGCCTCGGCCAGCTTCACCTGCCGCTCGGCATCGAGCGCCTGCAACTGCACGTCCGGGTTGCTCATCTCGAGCAGCACGGTGCCGATCTCGACCTTGGCACCAGGGCGCACGAGCACGCGGTCCACGCGACCGGCGGTGAGCGCCGAGACGATGCGCAGGTCCTCGGGCACCAGCGTGCCGTTGCCGCGCACCTCGCGCAGCATCTCACCGCGCTTCACCGTGTCGATCCACAGCGTGCCGCGCTCGATGCGGGGTGCCGCGGGGCGCAGCTGCGACAGCCCGACCGTGCCCGCCACCACCAGCACCCCGATCCCGATGAGGATCGGGGTGCGCTTGGACTTGGGCTTCTGGCGCGGGATGTCCATGACGGCGGCGTCCTTGGGATCGGGCTGGGGATCGACTCGGGGGTGCGTACGGGCGCTGGCTGCGGAAAGGTGCAGTGCTCGCGTCGCGAATGGCCGGGGCGACGTGCGGACCCACGAGCAGGCTGCCGCCACCCGCGGGTCCGCACCGGTCGGAAGACCACGCACTCCCATAGGAAGAAGCGGGCCATGCGGTGCTCAGCGCTAAGCGGCTCGCGTGCAGCGGCTTGGCATTCGCATGCAGCACCGGGCGGCGAGGCCAGTTGTTCGCTCGTGGGACCGTGCGTCCCACAAGCGGACACTCGCGGCGCTTGCCCCGAACGCCGACCGCCGCCCGGGCGGGGGCCCGAGCGGCGGTCGTGGGAGGTGCGAACGCTGGCAGTCGTTCGCGCGTGCAGGCTTCGCTAGCGGTGTTCGGGACTCGGCGGATCGGCCGGGCTCGGGGGCGCGGGCGGTGCGACACGCCGCTCATAGGCGCGGCGCGCGCGCTGGTCGTCGCGACGGGCGCGCATGAGCTTGGCGCGCGCGCTGTCGAGCACGGCGCGCTGCTGGTCGATCGCTCGCAGCACTTCTTCCTGCGATGCCAGCTGGATCAGCCCGCCGAACGATTCGAGCTCGAGCTCGGGCACACCGAGTGCTTCGAGCGCACGAGCCTCAGCCAAGCCCGCGCGCGCGGCGCGCGGTGCGCGCGGCGCCCGCGGCGCCTCGGGCACGGCGGGCAGCTCCCGCAGTTCCGCGAGCCCCTGCAGGTCGCCGAGCATGAAGCGCACGGAGCGGCCCTTCACCTTGGGCTTGGGGGCCGGCACCGGCATGGGCACCGTGGATTCGACCTGACCGTTGAACGACGACACCGTGACGTTCACGTGCTGATCGGTGGGCACGCCCACGTACACCTGACCGGAGTGCGAGGCGAACGCATAGCGGCCGCGGCGCTGGAACGGCGAGGCGTAGAACACGCGGCCGTTGACCGTGCTGGCGTCGACGTTGGGCGAGGCCAGCTTCTCCAACTGGATGTCGCCGTTGATGCTCTGCGCATCGACCGGGCCGATCACGCGCACGATGCGCACCACGTTGTTGACCGAGCCTGCCGTGACGTTGCCACTCACGTCGGACACATGCACTTCGCCCTCGACCGAGTTGGCCTGCAGCGGCCCCTGGCACGAGCGCACGGTGACATCGCCACGCATCGACTGCGCGTGCAGCGACGAACGCATGCCGGTCACCGAGATGTCGCCCTCCATGCCCGAGAGCTCGAGCGGCAGCCACACCGGAACCGTGAGCCGCCATTCCACCTCAGCCGGCCCGGCCTCGCGCGAACTCACGCCCAGCTTGAGCGTGCCGTTCGCGAGCTCGGCGACCACGCGGTCCGCGCGGTCATGCTCGGCTTGTACACGCACCTCGTTGCGGTCCCACGCCGTGACCTCGATGTCGCCGGCCAGGTTCGCGAGCATGAGCGTCACGCCGGGTCCCACCCGCAGCATCGTGTCGGTGGTCGTGGGACGGCGCATGACGCGCGCCCTCACGGCATCCGCCCACTCGATCGCCTCGATGGGCACTTCGGGGCCGTCGACGAACACCAGCGTATGGCCAGCCACCGACACGCCGGCCGGCAGTTGGCCGCTGTCGATGGCCTGTTGGAGCCGCACGATGTCCGCCTGCGTGCTCATGCGCGCGGCGAGCGTGCGCGCCAACTGGGCCGCACGATCGGCGCGCGCGTCGCGCTCGGCGTACGCGGCCGGGGCGAGCACGGACAGGAGTGCGAGCGCGACGAGCGCCCGGCACACGCGGGAGACGCGGATCGGAGCACGCATGGCGATCACACCCCCGCCATGGCCGCGGCGCGGCGCACGAGGTCGAGCTTGCGCTGCACCGAACCGGCCAGATAGTCCTGCAGGTCCACGTTCGCCGGATCGGCCTCGAGCGCGGCCTTGGCGTCCTCCGTGGCCTTGCGGATGATGCGCAGGTTGTCCTCGAGCACCTGCACGGTCTTGGGATCGAGCTTGCCGCGACCGCGATCGAGCGCGGCCTGCAGCTGGCCGATCTCGCCCTCGATCTGATCGGCATCGAAGCTGGCCGCCGCCGCCTGGGCGCCGGCACCCGGCTGCACGGCCACGGGATCGGGGCGCAGCGCCGGCGCGAACTGCCCGCGTGCGCCATAGAGCGCGGCCGCCGCCACCACCGCGAACACGGCGGCCGCAGCCACCCACTGCGGCGCGAACCACGACGCGCGCGAGCGGCGCGGCAGTTCGACCACCACCGGGCGCGACCGCGGGGCCGCGCTCGAGGAACCCGCCGTGCCGATTCGTGACTCGATCCCCGCCCAGAGATCGGTCGGCGCCGGCGGGTCCACGAGCGAGGCTGCACGCGTCTTCACGGCGGCGAGCGCCGTGAGCGTGTCGCGGCAGTCCGCGCACGAGACGAGATGACGCTCGACGGCGTCGAAGTCGTCACGCGCGAGGTCGTGATCGAGGTAGTCCGAGAGCTGCTGGCGGATGATGTCGTGTGCGCTGTCCATACTCGGTCGTCCTTGCTCCGTCAGGAGCCCAGGTGTCCGCGCAGCAACATGCGCGCGCGGTGGAGCTGGGCCTTCGTGGTTCCGGTGGTCACTCCGAGCATCGTCGCGATCTCCTCGTGGCGATACCCTTCGATGTCGTGCAGCACGAAGATCATGCGCGCCCCTTCGGGCAGCCGGCCGATGGCGGCGTCGAAGTCGATCGCGTGTTCGCGCCCCGCGGGCCGCGTCTCCAGACGGTCGAGCACTTCGTCGTCGGCGATGAAACGCGCGCGGTCGGTGGCGAACGTGGCGCGCTTGCTCAGGATGAGGTTCACGGCCAGGCGGTGCAGCCAGGTGCTGAAGCGCGACTCGCCACGGAACGTGTGCAACTTCTGCCAGGCCCGCACGAACACGTCCTGAGTGAGTTCGGGGGCATGCTCGTAACTCACCATGCGGCACGCCAGCGCGTGCACACGGTCCACGTTCTCCTCGTAAAGACGCCGGAAGGCCTGCGCGTCACCGCGCGCGGCCAGCACCGCGTCACTGGACTCGAGGGTCTGGGACAGGGCGGGTGGTTCCAGGGCCAAGGTCGGATGCCAGGTCAGGGTGGCGGACATTTCAACGGATTGGACCGATGTCCGTAGCGAAAGGTTGGAACGCCGGGCGGGTCGGGCGCGAGCGCGTAACTCCCTGCGCGGACGTCACTCGCACGAGCGCGGCGGGTTGTCAGAACCGTGACCGCTGCGCCGGGCCGGCCGGTCGGCTCGCCCCCGCGCGGACCGCGTTCGTGACTCGGTGCGCGCCCCGCTGCAACCTGTTGCGCGCCCGCGCCGTCTACTAGTTCGTGAAGCCCGCTCGCGCGGGCACTCCCCAGCCTCCCACCCGACAGGTGACCCATGCACATGCGACCCCTCGCCGCTCTCGCCGGACTCACGGCCCTCCTGCTGGCCGGTACCGCCAGCGCTCGCACCTACTCGTTCACTGGCGACGACGTCGCCATCTGGAACCCCGCCGGCGAAGTGCACGTGATCGCCGGCAGTGGCACGTCCGTCGAGGTCGAGGTCAGCGCGCAGGGCCGCGATGCCGGGCAGCTCCGCGTGAGTGATGAGGCGCTCGCCGGAAGGCCCACGCTGCGGGTGCTCTACCCCGAGCGCCGCATCGTGTACCCGCCGCTCGGCCGCTGGTCCAGCAACAACACCACCATCCACAGCGATGGCACGTGGGGCAAGCACACCACCATGGGCGAGTTGCTCGGCAAGCGCCTGAGCATCAAGGGCAGTGGTTCGGGCATCGAGGCGTGGACCGACCTCGTGGTGCGCGTGCCCAAGGGCCGCAGGGTGTCGGTGTACTCGCTCGCAGGTGCCGGGCAGATCGAGAACGTGGACGGCCGGCTGTTGTTCGATGGCGGCTCCGGCGCGGTCACGGCCGGCAAGTGCCGCGGCGAGCTGAGCATCGACCTCGGCTCGGGCTCGGTGCAGGTGAGCGGCTTCGACGGCGTGCTCGATGTGGACACGGGTTCGGGCAGCGTGCGCGTGGCGGATGCCACAGGGCCGCGGCTGCACATGGACACCGGCTCGGGCGGCGTCACGGGCGACCACCTCACCACTGACGACCTGCTGGTGGACACCGGCTCGGGTTCGGTCGAGATCACGCGGCTCGACGCCAAGCGCGGCAAGATCGACACCGGTTCGGGCGGCGTCGAACTGGGACTGGTCTCGCGCGCGCCCGACCTGGACATCGACACGGGCTCCGGCAGCGTGCGCGTGAGCGTGCCCGCGGACTTCAGCGCGCGGCTCCACCTCGAGACCGGCTCGGGCGGCATCCGTTCCGACCTGCCGGTGACCATCGACGAGAAGGACCGCGGCATGCTGCGCGGTGCGGTGGGCAAGGGCGACGGCCGGTTGCACGTGGACACCGGCTCGGGCGGCGTGGCGCTGGTGGCCGACTCGGCCCCGGCCCGCACGCGCACCAAGTAGCTCGCCGCCACGAGCACGAACGCCCGCCGCGGGGGATCCCCGCGGCGGGCGTTGTCGTGCGTGCGGCGCTCAGCGCGCGTCGGGATGCGTGAGCACACCTCGTGCGATACTGCGGCCGAGGATGCCGCCCACCATGGCCACGAGTGGCGGCAGGATCCATACGCCGGCATTGGTGGGTGACTCGGGCGTCACGCGCAGCACGGCGGCCACCAGCGGTTCAGCCGGCACCCATGCGGCAAGCGCGAGTGACCACAGCAGCCAGCGCCGGGGTCGCGCATAACCCAGCACCGCCGCGCCGAGCAGCATGCGCAGTACCGCGGGCTGGATGTCGTCGCTATGCAGATCCGAGACGGCGAGCCAGACGCCCCAGAGCGCCCAGAACAGCCACGGCCACGCGGTCTTCCATTCGGGCCTGAGGTCCGCGGGACTCGGCACCAACCGCGCGGCTTCCGCGGGACGCAGATGCGATCGGACGACGCTCACGACGTTCCCTCCGATGACGCTTCATGCCCACTCCCTGGCGAAGCTGGCCGCACCGCACCAGCGTGGAGGGTGGCCGCGACGCCGTTCCGGCGTGCCGCAGCGGGGACCCTCGGGCCGTCCGTGCCGCGCTCTGGCCCTGCCCGCGTTATCGGCCTGCCGCGCCGCCCGGTTGAGCGCCATGCTCGAGCCGCGTTGGGCACGCGTGGCACCGCGCCCGGTGGCGGCTCTTCCGGACTCGTCTTTCGCGCCCCCAACACGCGCGCGGGTTCGTGCATCCTGCAACGCATCAGCGCGACCGGGCGCTTCGACATTCCTGAAGAAGGCGAGAGAACCGCGAGCACGGGTGAGGGCCCGGGCCGTGGGGAAAGGAAGGTCTGACTCGTGCTCGGTGAACCCGACTCCGTGACGGACTGACTCCACCCTTCCGTCGTGTACCGTCCGCTGCACGGTCGCACGCTCGTGAGGGACTCGCCGGACCCCGGGCCCCGGGAGGCCCGGGCAAAGCGTGAACATGGTGCCGCGCCGACTGCGCGAACCACGCCGCAAGCTCCGCCCGACCGGGCGAGTGCGCGACCTGCCTGCGACCGTTCAGGCGCGGGCGCTGGTGCCTCCGACACGGCCCGACGCCCCGGCGCACACTCAGGGCACCGAGAGTCCGTCGCGCACTCCGATCGCCACGGCCGCGGCCAGCGCCAGCGCGCACACGCGTGCCAGCGCGCGCGTGAAGCCGCCCGCGCCGCGACCGCCCAGTTCGGGCCGCAACCCGAGGCGCGAGGCCAGCAGCGCGCCGCACACGAGTCCGCCCGCATGCGCCACGTTGTCGGTGCCGTGTCGCGCGAAGCCGGCCGCGAAGCCGGTGCCCGCCAGGTACAGGATGGCCGCCCCCAGCGATCGTGCGCGCCCCACGGCGAGCCGGTGCCGCAGCCGGTACGCGCCCACGAGCAGTGCGCCCGCGAGCGCGAAGATCGCGCCCGACGCCCCCACGCTGTAGCCGCCCCCATGCGCGTCTCGCCACGCCAGGCTCGCGAGGCTGGCACAGGCACCGCCCAGCGCGTACACGACCCAGAACGCGTGGCGCGTGAACAACCGTTCGACCGCCGGGCCGAACAACAGCAACGTGGTGGCGTTGAAGAACAGGTGCGGCGCGCCCGAGTGCAGGAACATCGAGGCGAGGACGCGCCACGACGAATCGGCCAACGGCAGGTGCGTGGCGTTGCCGCCCCACACGTAGAGGTCGGCCTGCCAGCCGTCGTGCGCGCGCACCGCGAGCACCAGGAACAGCAGCGTGCACGGCAGCAGCACGAACAACGTGCCCCACGGCGTGATGTCGCCGACGGCGCGCCACAGCTCGACCGGCGGCGGTTCGTCGGGATCGGGCGGAACGAAGCCGGGGTCCCAGACGGCGAAGTCCTCGGGAGTCGGCTCGGCCGGCGTTGCGGCTGAGTCGGGCTCCGCCTCGGCCTCGCGCCTTGGCTCGGGCGGGCGGTCTTGGCTCACGGCTCGCGACGGATCACGCGCGCACGCGGTCGTGGAGCACGCCCAGGTACTCGCGCCACGGGCCCACGGTTTCGGTGTGGCGCTTGGCCATGACGCGCGCGACCTGCGCCAGGTGCGTGAGGTCGTGCACCTGCCAGCCGGCCAGCAACTGCTTCAACGTGACGCGGCCGAGCGCGGGATGCATGCCCGTGCGGTTCAGGTCCACCGGGCGCAGGCGCAGCTCCACCAGCTTCTCCAGATTCTCGCGCCGCGCGCTGGAGAAGCGCGGCAGCAGCCGTTCGAGCGGCCAGTCCTTGAAGCGGTCGCGGAAGCCGTCGCGTTCGAACGGCGTGAACGGAATGGCCTCGCCATGCTCCAGCATGTGCTCGAGGCGCGGGTACCAGTCGTGTTCCTCGTTGTGCAGCAGGTGCGCCACCACGTCGACCGCCGTGTAGGTGCCCGCGCCCTCATCGGCCATGAGCCACGGCTCGGGCAGCCCCACGAGCCACAGGTCCAACAGCGCCGGCGTGCGCGACAACAGCTCCACGGCTTCGCGGACTTCGACCAGTTCCTTCATGCTCGCTCCTGCCACGGGTGTTCCTGCGAGACGCGGCTCACACCGCCACCCGGCGGCGCACGGCGCGCGCCGGCGGCGCCTTGCCACCGGGCGACTCGGCCTTCACCTGGAAGTCCACGTACGTGCCCTCGGCGAGGTCCGCGAAGCGCGTGCCGTCGACGATGTCGGACTCATGGAAGAAGTACTCGGCGCCATCGAACTCGCCGCAGCCGTCCACCATGATGAAGCCGTAGCTCTTGTCCATGCGCTTGTGCTTGACCACGCCCATCAACATGGTGTCGGTGGGCGCGTACTTCACCGGTTCGCTCACGGGGCTGTGCGTCTTGCCGCCGCCGTTGGTGCCGGTGCCGGCGGGATTGCTGGCCGCCGCCTCGCGCTGCTTGCCGAACTCCTCGCGGCACGCCGGGCAGTAGAACTTCTCGCCGCGCTTGGGATAGTACGTGGTCTCGACCCGGCGCTCGCCCTTGTGCGTGGGCGCCTGGCAGTCCAGGAGGTGCGGATCGTAGCGCCGCGCCAGGCGCGGCAGCAGGTCTTCCAGCCACAGCAGGTCCACGTCGCGCACACGCGCCTTGTCGGCGGCATCGGAGTATTCGCCCGAACACGCACCGTTGATGCTGGCGATGGCCACGCGCTTACCCAGCCGGCGCACGCTCTGCAGCACGGGCTTGAAGTCCTGGTCGCCGATCACGGCGATGGCGACGTCGTAGGCGTTCGACATGGACGCGTTGAACAGCATGCTGGTGGCCAGCGCGATGTCGACGCACTTCTCCTTGGGCTCGAACGGGTCGCCGGGGTCGCGATCCGTGCGGCGCAGGCGCTTGCCGCGGAAGTCGATGGGGAACGCCTCGACCTCGTAGTGATGCTGCTGGCGCAGCATGGCGAAGAAGTTGAGCCGGCGCTCCACCGGTTCACGGTCGCGCGGGTCGATGTGGTCGGCGAAGCTACCGAACAGGTGCGTGCGCACCACGGTCCATTCGTCGTGGCCCAGGCGGCGGCCGACTTCTTCGGCCAACACGCGCGGCAGCTTGCCGAAGTCGAGCACGAAGCCCGGTTCACCCGAGGCTTCCACGAGCCGGCTGGTGTTGGAATACAGCCACGTACCATCGATGAACAGCATGAACTTGATCATGGGCAAGACCCCGGGACGTGAAATCGGGGCGTGCGACCGGGCGCCGCCCCACAAGGACCGAAGGCGCCAGTGTGACGCACGCGGGCAACGGCCACAATGCCGGCACACCGCTCCCGCGCTGGACGCCTCACGCCGCCCGACGAATGCGCTAGCGCACCACGGCGACGTGCGTGGCGCGCGCGCCGCCCGCGAACGCCAGACGGGCGAAGTACATGCCCGTCGCGACCCGCGCACCATCGTGCGACGACAGGTCCCACACATGCTGCGAGCGGCCCTGCGGCAGCGCACCGGCGAACACCGTGCGGACGCGGCGGCCCTGCGTGTCGTACAGCTCGAGCTGGGCGTCGATCGCGACCGGGGAATCGACATGGAACGTGACGCGCCCCGCGCCGCGCACTTCGTCACGCACTTCGAGCGTGAGCCCGCGCGCGGGCGAACGGTATTCGTCAACGGCCGTGACGAACGGCCGGTTGAGCGTGAAGTTGTCGCCGGTCCAGGTCATGCGCGTGATGGCGATGCCCTGCAGCACCGGCCCCCAGGCCGTGAAGCCCGCCAGGTAGTCGATGCCGCCCACGTTCAGGTGTTCGCTGCTGCTCCAGCCGTACGTGATGTTGTTGTTGGCGAGGTAGGTGCGCAGCACCACCGGCGCGCCCCACGCGGCGAGCGCCGTGTCGGACAGGCTGGCTCCCGGCAGCAGCGGCTCGAACCGCAGCGTCGTGCTGCCGTTCTCGCCCGGCGGCGTGCCGGCATTGGAGTACATGAGCCGCCAGCCGCTGTTGGTGCCGTGCACCGGGAACACATGCGGCCCCTCGAGCTGCCCAACCTTGGTGATGCGTTTGTGCGTGCCGGTGTAGAAGCCCAGGTCCGTCCACTGCGTGGGGTCGTTGGGCGCGCTGCGTGCCAGTCCCACCACCAGCCCACCCTGACCGAGCTTGAAGTCGATGGAGTCGTGCGCGCTGTAGAACATGAGCAGCCGGTCGGGGTGCTCGGGGTCGTTCATCACGAACGCGTCGCGGAACTGCGTCTGCCCGAAGTACGTGGCCGGGTCGGGCACGGCCCAGTTCGTGCGGCTGGCCTCCCACGCCATGACGCGCTGCGGATCCCAGATCGTGTTCGAGGTGTCGAGGATCGCCGTGGACGCGAACCCGATGCGCTGGTCGTTGTTGGCATCGACACCCGTGTAGAACAGGTAGTCCTTGTCACCGAAGTGCACCAGCGACGGCGACCACACGTGCGCGGCGTTCCAAGCGGTGGAGTCGATGGTGAACGCCAGTGTGTCGACGGTCCAGTGGAGCAGGTCCGGCGACCAGCCGTGCGCCATGGCGGTCTCGCCCGACTGCGGCCCGCCGCTGCGCTGGTAGATCAGGTGGAACATGCCGCGCACGCGGCCGTAGCCGATGTTCGTGTCGGGCACGCCGTTGTAGTAGAGCGCGAACTCCTTGGTGGCCACGTTGGGCGCCGGGTCCAGGAACAGCGTGTAGTTGAAGAACTGCAGCGCCTCGATCTGGATGACGGGCCGGCTGGTGTCGCCCGCAGCGGTGTCCGCCACCGCCGGGCGAGGCCATGCGAACGCGGACGGGCGCGGCGCGGCATGGGCCAGGGCGGGCACGATCAGGACCGCGACCACGAATGCGGCGCGGCGGAGCCAGGCAGTCAGCGGCAGGCCCGAAGCCTGCACGATGCGGAACACGGATGCACCTCTCACTCGAGCCGGGGGCGCTGGCTTGCCGGGCAGTGGGCCGGCGACACCAGCGGGCCTCGATATGCGCTACTTCGCGGGCGTCGCCCTAGCCCGGACTAGTCATGAGCCGGCGGCCTGCGAGCGCCATCTGCCCGCGGATCGCGGCGCCGAAGGACCAGCCCGCTCCTGCGACGTGTATCCAACACGACTCCGTCGCGGGCTGGCCCTTCGACTTGCGCTCCACGGACATCTGGCACTCTCGGCTCGCCATTCATGACTAGTCCGGGCTGGGGCTCAGCCCGAGTTCCTTCCAGGTCTCCGGTTCCACCGGACTGGGGCTGCCATCCATGAGACTGGTCGCGCTCGCCGTTTTCGGGAACGCGATGACGTCGCGGATCGAATCCCGGCCGCCCAGGAGCATGATGATGCGGTCGAGCCCGATGCCGATGCCGGCATGTGGCGGTGAAGCATACCGGTAAGCCTCGAGAAGGAAACCGAATTTCTCGTGCGCCTGTTCCTGGGTGAGCCCGGTGACCTTCATGACGCGCTCCTGGATGTCCGGGCGGTGGATGCGCACCGAGCCGGAACCCAGTTCGTTGCCGTTGAGCACCACATCGTAAAGTTGGGCATACACCTTGCCCGGGTCGGTCTCGAGGTAGTCGAGGTGCTCGGGGTTGGGCATGGTGAACATGTGGTGCTTGGGTTCCCAGCGCTTCTGGTCGTCGTTGTACTCGAACAGCGGGAACTGCCGCACCCACACGAACCGCCAGTCCTGCTCGTGGCCGGTCTTGTTCAAGAGCCCGCGCTTTTCCAGCAACTCGTGGCCGAGCTGCGTGCGCAGCACACCCAGCGCCTTGCAGGTGCGCTCCCACGGGCCGTTCGTGAACACCACGGCGTCGCCGTCCACGGCGCCGACGCGCGCCAGGAACTCGTCGAGCAGAGCACCCGGGAAGATGACCAGCTGCTTGTCGCGGTCGGCGGCCTGCACCTTGAAGAACGTGAGCCCGCCGGCACCCGCCGACTTGACGACGTCCTCGAACTTGCGCAACTGCGTGCCGCTGATCTCGGCGCCGCCCGGGATGCGCATGGCCACCGCGATGCCGCCCGGCGCCTTGGCACCGTTGGCGACCACGTTTCGCGGCGACTGCGCGCAGATCGCGGTGACGTCGGTGAACTCGAGCCCGAAGCGCAGGTCCGGCTTGTCGGAACCGTACGTCTTCATGGACTCGTCGTAGGTGATGCGCGGGAACGGGGTCTTCAGCTCGACGCCCAGCGTCTCGCGCCACATGGCGGCGAACAGCCCTTCGACGGCCGTGAACACGTCGTCCTCGGTGACGAAGCTCATCTCGAGGTCGATCTGCGTGTGCTCGGGCTGACGGTCGGCGCGCAGGTCCTCGTCGCGCAGGCAGCGCGCCAACTGGAAGTAGCGGTCGCAGCCGGCGATCATGAGCGTCTGCTTGTAGAGCTGCGGGCTCTGCGGCAGCGCGTAGAAGCTGCCGTGGTGCACGCGGCTCGGCACCACGTAGTCGCGCGCGCCCTCGGGCGTGGGCTTCACTAGGATCGGCGTCTCGATCTCGAGGAAGCTCTGGCCCGAAAGATAGTTGCGCGCCGCGGCCGCCGCCTTGTGGCGCAGCGCCAGCAACTGGGCCAGCTCGGGCCGACGCAGGTCGAGGTAGCGGAACTTCAACCGCAGGTCCTCGCTCGCCAGCATGTGCTCTTCGTTGACCTGGAACGGCAGCGGGTCGCTGGCGGACAGCAGCTTGAGCTCGCGCGCATCGATCTCGATGGTGCCTGTGGCGAGATCCGGGTTCACGGCGTCGGCCGGGCGCTCCACCACCACGCCGCGCACCGCGACCACGAACTCGTTGCCGAGGTGCGAGGCGCGCTCGAGCAGGTCCTTGCCGCCGGTCTCGGGGCGGAACACCACCTGCGTGAGCCCGTAGCGGTCGCGCAGGTCGGTGAACAGCACGCCGCCATGGTCACGCGAGCGGTGCATCCAGCCCATGAGCGTGACCGTCTGGCCCGCGTGCGCACGCGTCAGCGCGCCGCAGGTGTGCGTGCGCCGCCAGTCGCCGAGTCCTTCGAGCACATGTGCCACGTCGTGTTCTCTCCTCAGTGTCATGTCCCAGCCGTACCTGATCAGTCGGTCGCCGCTGCCGCCGGCCCGCTGCGTTACTCCTCCTCGACGTATCTACTGGATACGACTTCGTCGTCGCGCCTTGCAGGCCGACGGCAACGACTACCTTGGTGACCAGCTACGGCTGGGACAGGACACTATCCCGAGATGCGCGCGGCCAGTGCGTCGGCCAGCGCTTCACGCTTCACCGCCACCTGCTCACCCGACTTGGAATCCTTGAGCATGACCTCGCCGCGCGCCCATTCGTCGTCGCCCGCGATGACCAGGAAGCGCGCGCCGCTCTTGCCCGCGGCCTTCATCTGGGCGCTGAACCCGCGCGACTCCACATCGGTCTCGACCCGGAACTGCTTGCGCAGCTCGCGCACCAGGCCCGTGACGCCCGCGCGCGTGCCGTCCATGGCCACCACGCACACGGTGTCGGTGGCGGCAGCGGCAAGACCGCGCTCTTCCAGCACCAGCATGGCGCGGTCGAGTCCGATCGCGAAGCCCACACCCGGCGTGGGCGCACCGCCCAGCTGCTCGATGAGCGCGTCGTAGCGCCCGCCGCCGCCCAGCGCGCTCTGCGCGCCCAGCGACGCGTCGTGCACCTCGAACGCCGTGCGCGTGTAGTAGTCGAGCCCGCGCACCAGGCCGTGGTCGATCTCGTAGGTGACGCCCGCCGCCTGGAGCCCGGCCAGCACGGCCGTCCAGTGTTCGCGGTCGGCGTCGTCCAGCACATCCACCATGTGCGGCATCTGGGGTTCGAGCTCCGCGAGCACTTCCAAGTCACCCTCGGACTTGGTGTCGAGCACGCGCAGCGGGTTCTGCTCCAGCCGGCGCTTGCTGTCGTCGCTCAGCCGCTCGGCGTGCGGCGCCAGCAGCGCGCGCAGCCGCTCGCCGTACTCGCGGCGCGAGGCCGGCTGGCCCACGCTGTTCACCTTCACGCACAGGTTCGTGAAGCCCCAGGCTTCGTACAGGTCCACGAACAACGCGATCATCTCGACGTCGGCGCCCGGGGCTGCCGAGCCCACCAGTTCGCAGTTGATCTGCGAGAACTGGCGGTAGCGGCCCTTCTGCGGGCGGCCGTACCGGAACACGGGACCCATGCTCCACAACCGGTGCACGCGCGACCGTCCCCCGAGCCCATGCTCGAGATAGGCACGCATGACACCGGCTGTGAACTCGGGCCGGAGCGCCAGCTCACGGTCGCCGAGGTCCTTGAACCGGTACATCTCTTTCTGCACCACGTCGCTCGACTCGCCCGACGTGCGCGCGAACAGCTCGTAGTCCTCGAACAGCGGCGTGCGCAGTTCGCCGAAGCCGTAACGTTCGAGCACGCCGCGCGCGCGCGACTCCGCCCAGTGCCAGCGCGCAGTGTCGTCCGGGAGCAGGTCGCGCGTGCCGCGCGGGGCCTGGTGCTTGCTCGCCATCAGGCCGTCCCTCCCCGGTGACTGAGCCAGCGCCCGGCGAACTGCGACAGCGTGGCGCCGAACGTGTCGGCCAGCCAATCGTACACGGTGGAGTCGCGCCCGGGGATGAACGACTGGAACTTCTCGTCGAGTGCCCCGAGCAGTGAGATGGCCAGCACCGCGAGCAGCATGCGGCGCGCCACGGGTGCAGCCGGCCAGGTACTGGCGGCCGCGCGGTAGACGAGCACCCCCAGCCCGCCGTACTCCAATGTGTGCGCGAACTTGTCGCGGTACTCGAACGTCCCCGGCACGCTGAGCCCCGGCTGGGCACTGAACGTGAAGATGAGCGCCACGTAGACGAGCACCGCCAGCCAGCGCGAGCGGAACCAGGGCGCGCGTTCGATGCGCTCGGTGCTGATCGCCACTCGGCCTCCGCAATCGGTCGTGGGGTGGGCTCGCTTGGGGGTGCTGCCGCCGAGGGCCGGGCACGTGGCACCGGCGGACGGGACACCCGGACACAGGGGTTCGAATGCATGAAGTTATCACGCGGCCGGGGTCACGCGCATGCGGCCGCTGACCGCGCGGGGAGCGGCCGACAGGCCACCGGCGGGGTGTGCGCGCCGCGCTCGCGACCATGTTCCGCGCGCATGCGAGCGTCGCGACCCGCGCGAGGCCCCGTACGCGCCGACTCGAACGCCATCCGCTTGACGAAGCCCGCGAATGACGCTACTTTCCCTCGGCTCTTTCGCGGGTGCCTCGGCACGCGCCACGAGCGCCGCTAGCTCAATTGGCAGAGCAACTGACTCTTAATCAGTAGGTTGATGGTTCGATTCCATCGCGGCGCACCATTTTAGTGTCACGACGGCCCTGCCGCGCTCACGCGCCGCGGGGCCGAAGTGCTTCCAGCGATCGCGCACAGGGCAGCGGTGGTTCGGGGCCACTCGGGTGGAAGCTCCCGACCTAGCAGCAGATCCTGCGCGTGCTCGACTGCTCCTCTCCGCACATCGCGCATCTCCAGGGCCTCCTGCCACCTCTCAGATCCTCCGCCGGGCTCATCCCGTTCTCTTAGCGCTGGCATCGCATCGGCCTGCATCACGCCAGTGCACCCAGTCGGCGCCTCCAGGCGTCGCCTCATCACGCCGGGATTCCTGCCGCGATCCCTGGCCCTGAGAACAGGGTCGATCCAGTCCCTCAACCGCTTGCGATCTGTCCGCGTCTATTTGGGGCACTAGACGAACCACCGGCGCTGCAGAAGCAAGACAATTGCCCCGACCGCAGCGCCGAGTGGAATCGCGACGACAAACATCCCGGCCAGCGTCATCACGCCGACCACCCCATCGCCCTCGCCGAAGCCGCGGACGACGATGGTGAAGATGAGAAAGGCAATGGGGACAAGGAAGACCAAGGCCGCGCAGAGCGCGCCGGCAAGCGCACCTCGGCCTGGCCCCGCGCCGTCCCGCCGACCGACCACCCACCACCACGTGGGCACCGTTACCGGAATAACAAGCGCGACGCTGAGCCATGCCCCGCGTGGGTCTATCCATCCCAGGGCAACGCCGGCGCCGACAATCGCAACGGCGAACATCAGCGTGGCGAACCAAGTGCTCCGAAGAACTTCGCGCATGCTTTCGCTCCAGAACGGACCGCACCTGTTCATGGCCGGAAGACGAGCTTGCGGCTCCTCGTTCGCGCTTCAGCGCTGAGGCGACAACGAATCCCACCCGGTGCCACAGCCGCACCACTATCACGGCGACTAGCCTGCTCCCCGACATTGGACCAATGGGCTCCGCGTAGAGCGAGCTACCCAAGGACCACTGACTTCCGGCCGGGAGCCCACGAGAAACCTACACCCGTGTGTGCTCGGACGTCGGCAGGGCCACAGCCCTCGGAAGCCCCATCCCACTGGCGTCGAACGAGATTCGAGGTGCGCACTTCGCATGCGAAAGGCCCATCGAATTGTCGCGGACACCTGTATTATCATGGTGACGGAGGTCGCCATGCCCGCCTCATCCCCGGATCCGGCCGTTTGTCGAGCGCTGCGCGCAGCGGCGTTCCGCCTGACCGCCGCACTCCTGCTCGCCGCCGCTCCCGCGGCGTTCGCCGACACCGCCTTCACGCGCTGCGATCCGTTCATGCTCCGCATGCCCGAGACCGCGCTGCAGTCGCCGGTGCACGAGCTGCCAAGTGCGAGCGGGGACACCAGCTTCGTGATCGGTCCGCTGCCCACGCGCCCCACAGACGGCCCCGGCACGAGCGGGCCGAGTGCCGAGTGGCGCATGATCGGACCGTACGATCTGGGCTCGGCGACCTCGAACCTGGTGGTGGATACACCGCGCGATCGCTTGGTGCTGTTCGGGGGCTACTCCTTCATCACGGGACGCAATCTGGTCTGGACCCGGCCATTGTCCGACGACCATGCCCTGTGGACGCGCATCGAAGTGGCGGGCCCCTACCCGGGCCGCTACACCGCGCCCACGTCGGTCTATGACGCCGCCCGCCAGCGCCTCATCGTCCTCGGGGGCCATCCGGGCGATGGCGTTTGGGCCCTGACGCTCGCGGGGGAACCCGCATGGACGCTCCTGTCCCCCGCGAACCCCGGAACCAGCGGCGACATGAACGGCACCGTCGCGATCTACGACCCGGTGGGCGACCGCGCGGTGGTGTTCCGCGGACAATCGGAAGTGTGGGCGTTCCCCTTGGGCGAGCCCTCCGGCTGGACGCAGCTCACGCCAACGGGCACACCGCCCACGCCACGCGACAACTATCACGCGGTGTACGACCCGAATCGCCACCGCATGCTGTTGTTCTCGGGCTACGGCGTGAGTGACGGCGACCTGTGGTCGCTGTCACTCGGCGATGCACCGGCGTGGGAACCCATCACCACGGGTGGCGAACCGGTCCCCTCGCTCTACCAGGGTGCGGCCGCGTACGATCCGGTGCACGATCGCATGGTGGTCTCGAACGGCATCCGTCTCGACGCCCGCTGCTGCGCGACGCCCGAGACCTGGATCCTGCAGTTCGGCGACGTGCCCACGTGGCGGCGCTTCCTGCCCGAGGTGCGCCCCCTCGCGCGCAATGGCCCGTGCATGACCTACGACGCGGTGCGCGACCGCTTCGTCATGTTCGGCGGCGGCGTGAGCGACACCTGGTCGCTCGCGATCGGCACCGACACCACGTGGACGGTCGTGCAACCCGATCTCTCGGGCCCGTTCCGGCTCTATGGCGCAGCGCTCGTCCACGATGCAAGACGCGGCCGGCTCCTCCGTTTCGGCGGACACAACCACTTCATCATCCACGGCACGGTGTTCTCGTACGAATCCAACGAGCTCTGGGAGATCGGCACCCAACCGTACGAGCTCTGGACGCTCGTGCGCGCGGGCACCCTGCCGGGCATGGCGGGGATGTCGGTGCTCGTGGATCCGGGCGCGGATCGGCTCGTCACGCTGGGCGGGTATTCGCTCCAGACGCTGGAATGGGGCAGCACATGGAGCCTGAGCCTGGATCCCGCCGACACCACCGGCTGGCAGCCGTTGACCGTGGCCGGCGATGTGCCACCGGCGCGCACCATGCAGGCCGCGGCCGCGGATCCCGTGGCGCGGCGCATCGCGGTGTTCGGCGGCCGCACGCCCACCGGCGCGCTCGGCGACAGCTGGTTGCTCGACCTGCACGAGCCCGCCACATGGACGCGGCTCGATTCCACGCAGGCATCGCCCCCGCCTCGCTACGGGCACGGCATGGTGTACGACTCCGTGGGCGAGCGCATGCTGTTGTTCGGGGGCCGCGATGACGCCGGGCACACCTACGGCGACCTGTGGCAGCTCTCTCTCACGGGCACGCCGGCTTGGTCGCCGGTCGACCTGCCGCCCGGCCCCGGCCCGCGCAGCCATGGCGCGCTGGTCTACGACTCCCTCCGGCAGCGGCTCGTGCTGTTCGGGGGCCGCGACTCCAACGGTGTGGCGTTGCGCGACACCTGGTACCTGCCGCTGGCACCGCGCACGGCCTGGGTGCTGGCGGACAGCTTCGCCGCGCTGCCCACCGAGCGCTGGTACGCCGAAGCCGTGTTCGATGCCTCGAACGACCGCATGGTGGTGATCTCGGGCACCCAGGAGCCGTGCTCGTCCGACGCCGAGTTCGTGTTCGACGACTGGGAGATGCACTCGACGGACCGCATCCTCAAGCCGCTCGTGCTCAACTCGCTCGAGCGTCATCCGCAATCGGTCACGCTCGAGTGGCGCGCGGACGCGTTCGCGACGTTCGCGGGCACGGTGGAACGGCGCACCGAGAGTTCGCCCTGGCAACCCATGGGTCCCGTGGAGCTGGGCGTGGACCAATCCGTGCGCTTCGTGGACACGACGGTGCGGCCGGGCACGCGCTACGCGTACCGGGTGCACTGGAGTGAGCAGACGTCCGCCAACACCAGCGAACCGGTGTGGACCGATGTGCCCGCGCTGCACCTGGCGCTCGACCGCATCCCGAACCCGCTCGTCGGCGACCTCGAGGTGTCGTTCTCCCTGCCGGACGCACGTGCCAGCGCACTCGACCTCCTCGATGTGAGCGGCCGCGTGGTCGCGACACGCGAGCTGGGCGGCCTGGGCGCCGGTGACCATCGTCTGGCGCTCGCGACGCGTGGCTCGCTGAAACCCGGGCGCTACTGGGTGCGGTTGCGCACCGGCGAGGGCTCCCGGAGCACAGGCGTCATCGTGCTGCGCTGACGTCTCCGCTGGACCGTCCCGCCAGCGCTGGGAGCGAGTGCGCGCCGAACCGACCTTGACGCATCGCGCGCGTTCCCGAACAGTGCGGCACCATGATGCTCCACTCCCCGACCTGCGCAACACAGGCGCCATGCCGACCGTGACGCTCGAGCGTATGCGCGACTCGCTGGTGTGCCCGCGCTGCCGCGGGCCGCTCGCCGGCGCGCTGCCCGGAACGCTGCGCTGCGCGAGTGCGACGTGCGCGCTGTCCGCGCAGCCGTTCCCCGTGGTCGCCGGCCAGCCCGCGCTGATCGCTGTCTC
>JBEBGT010000176.1:0-6957 GCA_040081365.1 Candidatus Eiseniibacteriota bacterium
TGTTCGACAGCCCGAGCGAGATCGCGTAGAGGCCGGCCGATTGGGGTGCCAGATCGAGCCGCGCGGTGTCGGCACCGCGCACGATGAGCGCCAGCTGCCGAAGCGCCGGCGAGTCGAGCCCGAACTCGGTGAGCATGGTGTCGAACGTGCAGGTGTCGCCGCGGTGCGACCACGGTACGCCTTCGATGTCGAAGGGTGTGGCTTGGAAGCGATCGGCTACACCTTGCACTTCGGAGGCCGCCACGAAGAGGATCACCGCGTCGCGATCGACGAAGCGCCGGAGCAGCCACGGGCAGGCGATGCGATCGACCTTGGGGCGCGTGCGCGTGACCCATACCGTGCGACCCTTGGCGTCACGCCGCGGGAGGCGCGTGGGATCGAGCAGCAGTGCACCCGCGGCGGCCCACGCTTCGTGTCCACCCTCGAGCGACTCGGCGGACGCCGCCCCCTCGTGGCGCAGCCATGCGGCCACACCCTGGCTCAGTTTGGCGCCGTGGTGGCAGGTGACGACGACACGCTGGCCCGCGTACTCGGAGGCCCACGTCTCGGCAGTGCGGGCGACGCGACGCGTGGCGCCAGGAATGACGCGCGGGTCCTCGGCGTAGTGCTCGTCGTTGCGCACGTCGAGCAGGATGGGGGCGTCGGGGGTGCCGACCAGGCGGGCCAGCTGCGGAACGGAGATCTCATTGGGAGACGGCATACGTCCTCCTGTGAAAGTAGGAACAGAGGACGCGATGTTTCGGCTGTCGCCTCACGAGGTACTCGCGCAGGACCCCTTGCGCACAGTATCGGGGGCGGCTCGCAGCAGGGTCAAGGTCGAAACGACACCCGTCGAGGGCTGTGCCTCACTCGCGTGCGCACCCGTCTGCACGTAGTGTGCGCCTATGTCCTCGCCCTCGAGTAGCCGCCACGTCATCGTCATCGGAGCCGGAGCCGCCGGCCTCACCGCCGCGCTGCGCGCTGCGCAGGCCGGGGCACGAGTCACGTTGCTGAACGCGCACCCGCGCGTGGGGCTCAAGATCCTCATGAGTGGCGGCACGCGCTGCAACGTGACGCACGCCAAGGTGAGCGAGCGCGACTTCCACGGCGGCTCACCCAATGTGATCCGCCGCGTGCTGAGCGCGTTCACCGTGCCGCAGACGCTCGACTGGTTCCGCACGGAACTGGGAGTGGCGTTGAAGTTGGAGGACACGGGCAAGTACTTCCCCGAGAGCGACGACGCGCAGACCGTGCTGGATGCGCTGCTCATCGCCTGCGAGCAGGCCGGCGTGACGCTGGTGAAGGGCGCGCGTGCGGTGCGGCTGGAGCGGTCCGGTGCCGGCGGCGAGATGAGCGCGGGAGGCGGCAGCGGTGCGAGCGACCGCTGGCGCGTGGGCGTGCAACCCGTGCAGGGCAGCGCGGAGTTCGGCGAGGGGCATGCTCGTGCAGGCGAGACCGCGTTCGCGCTGCCGGATGTGCCGCCCGCCGAGTGGTATGAAGCCGATGCCGTGGTGCTGGCGACCGGCGGCCTGAGCTTCCCGCGTACCGGCAGCGACGGCACCGGCTACGCGCTCGCGACGGCACTCGGGCACACGCTGGTGCCGACGATGCCGGCACTCACGCCATTGGTCGCGGTGGATCCGTTGTGCCGCTCGGCGCAGGGTGTGACCATCGACGCCGAACTGGCGCTGTGGGTGGACGGTCGTGTGGCCGAGCGCGTGCGCGGTTCTTTACTATTTGCGCACTTCGGCGTCACCGGCCCCGCCGCACTCGACCTGTCGCGCCACTTCGCCGCCGCCGAGGGACGCTCACGGCGCGTGACGCTGTCGTTCATGCCGGGCGAGACGATCCCGCAGCTGGACCAGATCTGGGTCGACTACGGCGAGATGAACCCGCGTCGGGGCGTGCGCACGTGGATCGGGCACCATCTGCCCGAACGCATCGCCGACGTGCTCACGATCGAGAGCGGGCTCGGGGGCGCCGCGATGAGCCAGGTGCCACGCGAACGCCGCACCCAGATGCTGCGCGCGCTCACCGAGCGCGACATCGGCGTGACGGGAACGCTGGGCTACGAGAAAGCCGAAGTCACCGCCGGCGGCGTAGCCTTGAACGAAGTGGACGCGTCGACGCTCGAATCGCGCAAAGCGCCGGGGCTGTGGCTGTGCGGTGAAGTGCTCGACGTGGAAGGCAGGCTGGGGGGATTCAACTTCCAGTGGAGTTGGTCATCTGGGACCGTTGCTGGCCGAGCTGCTGCGCTGAAGTAGCACGCCATATTGTGTTGTGGTGCAGATGGTTGGATAGGCGCTCGCCTTTGTGCCCGCGTGCCGGCGAGAAAGCCTCAGCCGGGCAAGAGCGCCAAACTGTGTCACTTTTGTGTCAGTCTCGCCCGGAAGTCTCGCTCAGGCCTTCCCGGACCCGCTCTGGAACGCGGCCAGCTTGCGCACCGCGTCCGCGAGGTCGGTCTCGGACACGATCGCGTAGCGGCGGTAGACCGACTCGGTCATGTGGCCGGTGAGCTTCATGGCGACAGAGCGAGGGACGCTCGCACGCTCGAGGTTGCGGACGGCGCTGCGCCGCAGGTCATGAACCAGCTTGCCTGGCACGCCGGCCTCACGGCAGCACCGCATCCAGACGTCGCGGTGGTCGCCCAGTTGCTTCCCGTCCCGCCAGAAGACCCACGGCACGATCCGATCATGCCCCTTTTGCCAAGTGTCCGTGCGCTTGCGCTGGGCCTTCAGCAGTTTCGCGAGTGCCGGGAACGCCGAGAACGGAAAGCTGCGGCCCTCGCGGTTCTTCGTTGTTCCCGGCTCTAGCCGCACGATGCCCGCTCGGAAGTCGACCTGCGCCCAAGTCAGCGACTTCACCTCGCCGATTCGCCAGCCCGTGCGCCAGGCGAACTCGATGGCGGGCGCGTACCAGTCCGGCAGGTGCTTGATCACGCGGCCAACCTGCTCGTCCGTAAAAAAACCCTTTCGGACGTTGTCGAGCTTGATGACCGGTAGCGGCGGCCGCACTTGCAGGATTCCGGCCATGGTGCCCAGCTTGAGCATGCGACCGAGTGCGGCGACCTCGTGGTGGACAGTCCCCGGGGCCGCGCCGGCTTCAAGGCGCTTCGAGACGTAGCGCGACACTGAGTCGTAGTTGATGTCGACCGCGGGCAGGCGCTCGAAAGTGGGCCGCAGGTGCTTGATTGCGTGCTCGACGCGATCCCACGTCCGGTTCTGCTTCTGCCGGTAGTCGGCCTGGATCAGTGCGACGAGGTCGTCGAACGCCACCTTCTCGGCGTCACGACCGACTTTCGCGCCTCGGCCCATTTCGGCCACGCGCTTGCGGAGGAGCCGCGCCGCGTCGGCGCGCACCTGGGAGTGGGAGGACTCTCGGTACAACTTCCCGCGTGCCGAGTACTGGATCCACCAGACCAAGCCGCGGCGATAGAGGGTGCCGAGACCGTAGGCTTTCATGGTCGTTCGGATCTCCCCGAGATCTACTACGCCGCCTTGCTCAAGCCACGATTCCAGCAGCCTTGAGCTTCTCGTGAACAAGCAGGTCTGTCAGGTGCTCATCGAAACGCACCCTAATCAGTTTGATCTTGTGCTCGGTCAGGACGACCGTGCGCCGCTCTTGGTAGCTCGCGCGTTGGTCCCTGCGCCCGGCCCGGCGGTCCATCATCGAGTTGGCCTGATAGTGCTGTGGGCCCATGAACTCCAAGACCATGTTGTGCGCCGGAAAGAAGGCGTCGACCGGGAGCGGCACACCACGAGGGCGCTTCGGAGTCGGGTCACCCCTTAGGAACTCGAAAGTGTGCCTGCGCTTCACAAGGGCTCCACCAAGCACGCGAGCGAAGTGCTCGATGCAGGCCGCCTCAGAGATCCCAGGTATTCGCCCCACGCTCCCTCAACTTCTGCGTCTGAATCACTTGGTCTGCCACCGGCGACCGACCCTTGAACTCGCCATGGCTTGGCGAGGAGCCTATTCAAAGCGCCAACTAGCCGGCGCGCCGAGATCGCGATGCGGACTTCGCCTGAGCGGCAACCCCCGTTATCCGCACCCTGTAGTTGACCAAGACCTCGCTCACACCGAACTCCGTTGCGATCTCCTCTGCGTTCTTCCGCTCGCGGACGACGCGAAGCAACGCGACTCGGGGAAGAAGTAGGCAGCCCGACAACCAGTTAGCCTCATCTTCCTGCCGTTGATCGAAGGTCCGCATGACGAGCGACCCATCGTGGAGCAGCATGATCTTGCTCGGTTCGTGGTCGAGCAGTAGGTGTGCCATCTCGTGCATGACGTTTGAGGCCCGTCGGCCAGCGGAGTGCCGTGGGTTGATGATGACGATGGTGCGCTTGCCCACGATCTGGGTAGTCGCCGACCACCCCCAAGGATCCTTCTCAAGGAGCTGATCCAGCACTTCAGGAGGAATGCCCGGGATGTCGAGTGGCGTCAGCAGCTCGACGGCGAGGTACGCGGCGAGTCTGTCCGGATTCAGCACTCCCGCGGGGGGGATGCCGAGATCCCGGCGCACGCCCTCAGACAATCGTTCCGCCCAACTCTTGAAGCCTCGCTCAAGAACGCTCATCGACCATTGGGTCCTGATTGGACGGCTGCGACCTCGCTGCAAAGAGCAGCATCTTAGCTAGGGCTGTAATGGTCTCTGGCTGGGGCGTGTGGTCCGCCCGAAAGTGAGCTGACATCACGACGACGTCCCCCGCGGCCTCCGGGCTCGCCGCCACTGCATCGGGCGGGCCGCCCAGAAAAACGGTGGGGGATATGTCCAGCCAACTGCAAATGAGGCCAAAGGTCCCGACATCCGGGATCCTCCCGCTCTCAACCCGTAAGAGCGTTGCTGCGCCTACGCCCATCTCGGCGGCGACTTCTCGCAGGGTTCGCTTCCCACGACGCTCGCGCACCATGGCCCCGAGGCTCTCAAGGGGCTTTCGACGCATGCTCCCTCCCTTCGTGAAACCAAACTTGACGTGTGAAACGCGTTCGGATAGGGTCCCGATACGATGGTGAAACAAAAGTACGTTAGGAGAACGGCTACCGCAAGGGGACTCTATGTTTGCGTCACGGACCGACCACCTCGATGCGCTCCTCGCCCTCATTTGTGATGAGCTCGTGCTCCCTGCGAGCTTCCACGAACTCGCTGAGCAGCGGTACCACGCCGTCGGAAGTTGGCTCGGCGGGGCCGGCAGCCCACTGCAGCCCTTGCGCCCGGCGATCTACCCACAGGGTTCCTTCCGGATCGGCACGACTAACCGCCCGCTCACGGGCGACGAGTTCGACGTAGATCTCGTCTGCGAACTCGACCTCGGGCTCAAGCAGGCCTCCCCGCTCGTGGTTCTGAACCTTGTTGAGCAGCGTCTGAAAGATCACCCGCAGTACTCGCGCATGATCGAGCGGAAGAAGCGCTGCATCCGCCTCACGTACGCCAACGAGTTCCACCTCGATGTGCTTCCCGCCCGTCCGATGTCGCCTCCCAACGGCACCAACCTTCTCATCCCCGATCGAGAGGTCCTGGCTTGGTTGCAGAGCAACCCCAAGGGCTACGCCGCGTGGTTCGCGAGCCGCTCTGCGCTCTACTTCGAAACGCTTCCCACACGCGCGGTCGAGCCACTGCCCGACCATGAGTCGGCCGGCCAGAAGGCGCCTCTGCAACGCGCGGTACAGCTGTTCAAGCGCTGGCGGGATGTGCGGTACGAGAAGCTGGCGGAAGCTGCACCGCGCTCAATCGTGCTGACGACGCTCGCTGGCCACTTCTACTCGGGTGCAGCCTCGACGTCTGACGCGTTTGGCAAGATCATCGATGCCATCGCGGCCGTGACCGCCAAGCCGGGGGGTCCGTTGCAGGTGGTGAATCCAGCACAGCCCAACGAACTGCTCAGCGAGCAGTGGCAGCGTGAACCGCACACGTACCACCTCTTC
Organism: Candidatus Eiseniibacteriota bacterium; assembly: GCA_040081365.1. Taxonomy (GTDB): domain Bacteria; phylum Eisenbacteria; class RBG-16-71-46; order RBG-16-71-46; family RBG-16-71-46; genus JAIOPA01. The sequence goes on from JBEBGT010000176.1 coordinate 5,899, forward strand.
GCGGCCAGCATGGCCAACCTTTCCCAGCGCTGGGCGGAGATTCAGCGATCGGCTGACATCGAGGCGGTCGCGGTCACTCTAGGCGCGATGTTCGGCGAACCGGTGACTCGGCGGGCGTTCAAGCGCTTGACGGCCGAGCACGTCGAGCCGCGTCGGCGGGCTGGCAGTCTCGGGGTATCCCGCTCGACCGGTGCCCTCTCAGTCGCGCCGATCGCCGGCATCGCGGCTGTCCGGAGGAACACCTTCTATGGCGAGAGGTAGGCCGCCAGGACCGCGTCGCCTGCGGCCGGCCCAGCAGTCGGCGATGATCATGGCCCGGTGGCCGGGATTCCAGCTTCTCCGACGGGGTAGGCGGTACGTCTGGGAGGGCACGTTGAAGCCGACAGCATTGAGTTCGGTCTACACCATCAGGATCAGCTGCGCGGATTGGGACCAGCCTCGGGTCTTTGTCATGGATCCGCCCCTCCAGCGGCGGGCCGAGGCGGACATACCCCATCGCTACGCCGACGGCAGCCTTTGCCTGAACATTCCGGGCCCGTGGTCGAGGGAGCAGTACATCGCCGACACCTTGATCCCGTGGGCGTCGCTCTGGTTGCACCACTATGAGACGTGGCGAATCACCGGCGAGTGGCTGGGTGGGGGAGAGCATCCCGCGACACCAGCGCTGCCCACGTGGAGGGCCGAATGACCAAGCGCACCCCGAAGCTCAAACCAAAGCCGTCCTCCCCGAAGTCCGCCGTGACGCTGGTTCGCAGGATCCCTCGATTGGTGGAGCTGGTGCTGTACGTGCGTGCTGGCGGGCGATGCGAGTTTGACGGCTGTAACAAGCCAGTCCTCGAAAACCCGCTCACGCTCACAGTCGACAACTTCGGAGAGAAGGCGCACATCGTCGCCTTTTCAAGAGGTGGACCCCGTGGCGGGGAAGGCTCACGCCCAGCGGATGTGAACGCACTGCCTAACCTCATGCTGTTGTGTCCGACGTGCCACCTGGAGATCGACCGGCACTCTGACCGCTACCCGCGCACAGTGTTGGAGAAGTTCAAGGATACTCACGAGCGG
>JBEBGT010000651.1:0-1798 GCA_040081365.1 Candidatus Eiseniibacteriota bacterium
CCAAGGACTTCGGCCGCGACGAGAAGGAGAACTTCTGGCTGCGGAACGTCCACCGCTGGCGGCTCGAGAAGAAGGACCCGTCGGCAGCCGTGAGCGAGCCCGTGAAGCCGATCGTGTATTACGTCGACTGGACGGTGCCCGACAAGTTCCGCCCGTGGGTGAAGGAAGGCATCGAGAAGTGGCAGGCCGCGTTCGAGCTGGCCGGCTTCAAGAACGCCATCGTCGCCATGGACCCGCCCAAGGACGACAAGGACTGGGATCCCGAGGATGTGCGCTACAGCACCATTCGCTGGATCACGTCGCACGAGCCGAGCTTCGGCGCGATCGGGCCCTCGCGCGTGGATCCGCGCACGGGTGAGATCTTCGACTCGGACATCCTGTTCGAGGCGAGCATGTTCCAGAACTACGCCAACTCGTACCGGCGCTTCGCCGGGCCCGAGGCGATCGCCAAGAGCGCGCTGCCGCAGTACGCGCTCGAGGACCTGCCGGCCAACACCAAGCTCGACCGGCTGTGCATGGCCGGCGATGCCCTGGCGGACGCCGGTGCCCTCCAGCACATCGCGCTGCTCATGGACGGCACGCTCGAGCCCGGCAGCCCGGTGCCCGACGCGTTCCTGAAGACGGCGGTGGAGTGGGCGGTGCTGCACGAGGTCGGGCACGCGCTCGGCCTGCGCCACAACTTCCGCTCCAGCACCAGCACGCCGGTGGACCAACTCCAGGATATCGGCTTCACGCAGGCCAACGGCCTGTACTCGTCGGTGATGGAGTACCCGAGCCCGAACATCGACTACTCGAAGAAGGCCCAGGGCGACTGGTACACCACCACGGCGGGCACCTACGACAAGTGGGCGATCCGCTACGGCTACACGCCGAGCGGTGCGGCCACGCCCGATGCCGACTATGCGTTCGCCCGCAAGATCGCCGACGAGTCGCTGGCCCCGGGCCACGAGTACTCGACCGACGAGGATACCTACCCGGCGGACGCACCCGACCCGCGCTCGAACATCTACGACCTCGGCAGCGATCCGCTGCAGTTCGCGAAGGACCGCACGGCCTACCTGGCCAAGCTCTGGCGCGATCCCAGCTTCGAGAACCGCGTGGTGGGCAAGTCGGGTGACCTCACGGCACTGCGACGCGCCATGGATTCCATGGTCCAGCAGTACGCCATCGCCGCCGGCATGGCGGTGAAGTACGTGGGTGGCTCGTACATGTCGCGCATCGAACGTGGTCAGCCGGCCGAGAAGGACCCGGTCGACCCCGTGCCCGCGGCCAAGCAGCGCGAGGCGGTGGACTTCCTCTCGCGCAGCGTGTGGGGCACCGACGCCATGAACGCGCCCGGCAAGCTGCTGGAGCGCATGGCACCCAATCGCTGGTCGCACTGGGGCATGGGCCCCGGCGGCACGTTCGCGGGCCGGCAGGACTACGCTTGGAACGACCGCGTGCTGGCGGTGCAGAGCATCACGCTCGCGGGCGTGACGTCGGCGCCGCTGCTCGCCCGGCTGCGCGAGCAGGAGACGCGTTCGGCCGATGCGTACCGGCTCTCCGAGCACTTCGACAAGCTGACGCGCGCCCTCATTGCAACGGCGATTTTTTCGGCGGCCTATATGGCGGAAGTGGTGCGCGGCGGCTTGCAGGCCATTCCACGGGGGCAATTTGAGGCGGCGCAGGCGCTGGGGCTTCCCTACTGGAACATGATGAACCTCATCGTGCTGCCGCAGGCCCTCAAGATCGTCATTCCAGCGCTCGGCAAGGAATTCATCGCCATTCTGAAGGACACGTCGCTGCTGTCGATCCTGTC
>JBEBGT010000652.1:0-1796 GCA_040081365.1 Candidatus Eiseniibacteriota bacterium
CACCGACACGAGCCGCGTGTCGTCGGCCTGCAGCTCCACCGCCTCCAACATGTGCTCGCTGCGCGCGGTGATCCGCTCGGCCCCCGCGTCCACATCGGTGGCAGCGTCCTGGATCTCCACGATGAGGTCGTGGATGCAGGCGAGGCAGGCATCGAAGCTGCGCGCCAGCTCGCCCACTTCGTCCGTCCGGCCGTGATCGAAGCGCCGCGTGAGATCGCCCTGCCCGTGTGCGATCTCGAGCAGCCCGCCCTGGACTTCCTGCGTGAGCGCACGCCGCCGCTCGAGGTGGCGACCGAACGCCAGCCACGCAGCCGCCAGCGCCACTACGGCCCCAGCACGCAGCGCGAACGCCCACCACAGCCCGCGCACGAGTTCGCGCATGACCGCGGGGTCGAAGCGATACACCAAGTACCACGCGGCGCGATCGGCCAGACGCAACGGCGCCACGTGTAGTTCCGCGGGCGGCTTGGCACCCGCTGCCCGCTGCGCATCGCGCCAGGTGCCCTGCACGCTCAGGTGCTGCCGCACCCGTGCTGCGAACGCGGGATCGCGCCGGTCGCCCAGCACGATGCCGCGCTCGGGGCAGCTCAGCACGAGGTCGCCCGGAGCGACCGGGTAACGCCAACCGGCGGCCTTCGCCTCGGCGGAATCCGCCGCGGTCACGAGCAGCTTGGGCACGCCCAGCAACTGGGCCTCGAGCACGTTGCTGCGGAAAATGGCCGAGATGATGCCGCGGAACGCGCCGTCGGGCGCGTAGAACGGCACCGAGTACAGGAACCCCTGCGCATCGCGCTCATCACCGTGCGTGCGCGAGGTGTATTGCGTGTTGTCGCAGGTGCGCAGCTCGGGACTCAGCACCGCGGGGATGTCGTCCAACTGCTCGAAGTCGAAGCGCGGGTGCGCCGCGCGCAGCTCGGCGAGCTGCCGGGGGTAGTACTCGTACTCCGCCTCTTCGTACTCCTCGGGCTCGTCGGCCTCCTCGCCGGCCTCGTGATGCTCGGAACCGGCACCCGCGCGCGTTTCGCTGCGCGCGCGGGCACGGCGGTCGCCGATGATCAGCTCGTCGTACATGAAGAACGGTACGTCGCCGCGCTCGCGGTCGAACCCGTCCACCACGGCGTAGACTTCCGACACGCCCACGTTGGTGGCGAGGTTGTTGTAGAGCTGCTGCACGGTCTGGCTGCCGTCGCGGCTCAGCCGGCCCGACGCCACCACGTCCTCGCGTTCGTCGTGGCGGTTACCACCGGTGGTCGCGCGCACCGCGGGCATGAGCCCGATCGTGCGCACGGACTGGTACGTGATGCCGAAGAAGCGCTCGAGCTCGCGCTGGCGCGGCTCCAGGCGCTGCGACAACAACTGCTCGCGCGTGCGCTCGAACGCCTGCTTAGCGTCGCGCGCACTCCACAACACCAATCCGGTGAGTGCCGCGGCCGTGACGGCCGCGAGCACTCGCACATCGGACACAGCAACGAGCCAGGTGCGCGGGCGCAGTGCGCCCGGCACCCTGAGGATCGGGGGATCGGTCTTCATGGCCGCCACGGGTGAGTCCCAACACCACACCTGTGCGCGAGACGACGGGGGTCGTCTCCCTGGCTCGCGCTGCGGATATCGCACCGGGCGGTCCGCTGGAAGCGTGCCGTCCCGGGCGTGCTGGAACGCAGTCTCGGGTCAGCACCGGGATGCTTGAGGGCACATATGTGTTGTGCGCAGGTCCACTTTGGTCGACCACGACCAGACCAGTCCCCTGCCGCCCGCTGGCCCCGCGCCCGCCGCCCCGACTCAGCGCACCGACCGCC
>JBEBGT010000653.1:0-1795 GCA_040081365.1 Candidatus Eiseniibacteriota bacterium
CCCGACGACAGCGCCCCGATGAGCTTGCCCTCGACATATACCGGTGAGCCGCTCATGCCCTGCGCGACCCCGGTGCGCTCCAGACGCTCGCCCAGTGCGCGCGCCAGGATCAGGTCGCCCTCGGCACGGCCCCCGGGCATGACGCCCACGATCTCGGCCTCGAATGTCTCCACGGAGTCGCCCGCGAACACGGTGCGCACGATGGCCCGCTGTCCGGGCACGAGTGCCGACGGCGGCAAGGTGGGAACCACGGCGGACGCGGCCAGCGCGACACCGGTTCCGAGGCAAGCCAGCAGGACGAGCAGGTACGGCGACCATGGTCTGTTCACGGAGCGCGAATCTAACAGACGTCCCGGCATCCGTCGCGTGCCCCGGAGCACGCATGCGAAGTTGAATCCCCCGCCTCGCCCGCGTAGTGTGCCCGTCCCATGAACTCTCCCTTCCTGGACCGGCTGGCTCAGGGTCCGATCCTCGCTGATGGCGCGATGGGCACCCTGCTGTTCCAGAAGGGCATCCCGTTCGAGCGCTGCTTCGACGAGTTGAACGTCACGCACTCGGCCCTGGTCGAGGAGATCCACCGCGACTATCTGGCGGCGGGTGCCGAACTGATCGAGACCAACACGTTCGGCGCCAACGCCGTTCGGCTCGCCGCGCATGGGCTCGACGACAAGGCTCGCGTGTTGGCACGGCAGGGCGTGAAGGTGGCCCGCAACGCGCGCGAGATCGCCGGCACCGTGGCGTTCGTGGCGGGCTCCATGGGCCCGCTCGGTCGCGCGCTGCTGCCGTTCGGCCCGGTGTCGCCGGCCGACGCCGAGGCGGCGTTCCGCGCGCAGGCCGAAGGCCTGCTCGAGGGCGGCGTCGACGTGTTCCTCCTCGAGACCTTCCAGGACCTGAACGAGATCCTGGCCGCCCTGCGTGCGATCAAGACCGTGACCGCGGAAGTGCCGGTCATCGCCCAGATGACGTTCGGGCAGGACGGCAAGACGCGCTACGGCCACACGCCCGCGCTGGTGGTGAAGGCGCTCAAGCAGGCCGGCGCCGACGTCGTGGGCGTGAACTGCGGCATGGGCCCGCAGGCCACGCTGGAACTGCTGGAACAGTTCGTGGCCGCGGCCGAGGGCACGCCGGTCTCGGCCATGCCCAATGCCGGTCTGCCGCAGTTCGTGGAAGGGCGCTACGTCTACCTGTCGAGCCCCGAGTACTTCGCCGACTTCGCCGCGCGCGCCGTGGCGCTGGGCGTCAAGGTGATCGGGGGCTGCTGCGGCACCATGCCCGCGCACACGCGCGCCATGCGCGAGCGGCTCACCTCGCACCTGCCCGCCGAGGCACTGCCGAGCGGCGCCGAGGTGCGCGTGCTCGAACCCGTCAGCGCACCCGAGTCCACGGGCGAGAGTGAGGAGCCATCGCTCCTGAGGCTCATGCGCCAGCGCTTCACGGTGAGCGTCGAGATCGATCCACCGCGCGGGATCCAGACCGCGAAGGTCATGGCCGGGGCCCGGCTCATGGCCGAGCGCGGCGTGGACTGCATCAACGTGGCGGACAGCCCCATGGCGCGCATCCGCATGAGCGCCATGGCGCTCACCACGCTGTTCCGCCGCGAGCTGCCGAGCATGGAGCTGATCCTGCATTACACGACGCGCGACCGGAACCTCATGGCGCTCCAGAGCGAGTTGCTGGGTGCGCACGCGCTCGGACTGCGCAACATCCTGTGCCTGACGGGCGATCCGCCGAGTCTCGGCGATTATCCCAACATGACGGCGGTCTACGACACCGACTAGGTCGGGCTCATCAAGAT
>JBEBGT010000654.1:0-1790 GCA_040081365.1 Candidatus Eiseniibacteriota bacterium
ACCCCGGTGAGCTCGGGCACGCCCGGAGGCGGTGTGTCGAGCCGCTCGATCACCCGGCTCTCGCCGTCGACGACCAGCACCCGGGCCCCCGCCTTCGTCCAGCCGACCGGGACGCGCGGCACCACGTCGATGCGCACCGAGCCCGGGAGGTCGCGCACGACCTTCGCATCGTCCACCCACGGGAGGTCGCGCACGCGGGCCGCGGCCCGGCCCGGCCAGGCGGCGAGGATCGGGTCGCCGACCGCGATGCCCGACGCGTCGCGGACCGCGGCGGCCCGGTCCGCGCGGCTGCGGGCTGTGTTAGCTTCAACCGGTTCACGTGGCCTCCCCCGGCCCGACCCGGCCGGCCCCCTCTTCGATCCACTCCGGAGACGCCCCGATGCGTGACCCGCGTACACGTCAGCTCGCGAAGCTGATCGTGAATCACTCGTGCGAACTGAAGGCCGGCGAGACCGTGCTCATCGAGTCGTTCGACCTGGCCGACGGCCTGGTGCTCGACCTGATCGAGGAGACCCAGGCGGTGGGTGCCATCCCGGTGGTGTCGATCCGCGACAACGGCGTCATCCGCGCCCAACTGCGCGGCGCGACCGAGGCGCAGCTCCAGGTCCAGGCGAATATCGAGCTGCACCAGATGAAGCAGGTGCAGGCCTATGTCGGGATCCGCGCGTCGTCGAACGTGAGCGAACTGGCCGATGTGCCCGCCGATCGCATGGGCCTCTACCAGCAGATCGTCGCGAAGCCGGTGCACCTGGACTACCGCGTGAACCACACGCGCTGGGTGGTGCTGCGTTACCCCAATGCGGCCATGGCGCAGCTCGCCAACCTGAGCACCGAGGCGTTCGAGGACTTCTACTTCAAGGTGTGCAACGTGGACTACGCGCGCATGCGCAAGGCCATGCAGCCGCTGGTCGACCGCATGAAACGCACCGACCGCGTGCACATCAAGAGCCCGGGCACCGACCTCCGGTTCAGCATCAAGGACATCGGCGTGATCCCGTGCTTCGGCGAGCGCAACATTCCCGACGGCGAGTGCTTCACCGCGCCGGTGCGCGACTCGGTCGAGGGCACCATCGCCTACAACACCCCGTCGGTGTACCTGGGCACGACCTACGACCGGCTCACGTTCACGTTCGAGAAGGGCAAGATCGTGAAGGCCACCGGCAACCCGCAGGACAAGCTCGAGAAGCTGCTCGACACCGACGAGGGCGCGCGCTACATCGGCGAGTTCTCGCTGGGGTTCAACCCGCATGTGCTGCACCCCATGAAGGACACGTTGTTCGATGAGAAGATCGCCGGCTCGCTGCACTTCACGCCGGGCCAGTGCTACGAGACCACCGAGAACGGCAACCGCTCGCGCGTGCACTGGGACCTCGTGCTCATCCAGCGCCCCGAGTACGGCGGCGGTGAGATCTGGTTCGACGGCGAGCGGATCCGCAAGGACGGTCTGTTCGTGGTGGACGATCTCAAGGGCCTGAACCCGGACGCGCTGGGCCAGCCGTGACCGAAGCGCGGCGTGCGTTCCCGGACCCCGCGCTCCCGCGCGGGCCCGGGCGCCGCGCACTGGTGACCGGCGCGAATCGTGGGCTGGGCCGTGCGATCGCGCTGGGGCTCGCGCTGATCGGCTATCGCGTGTGGGTCGGCGCGCGCGAGCGCCGCGCCGGCGAGGCGGTGGTCGCCGAACTGCAGCGCGAGGGCCGGGCCGCCGAGCTGCTCGTGCTGGACGTGACGGACGAAGCGAGTCTCGAGCGCGCCCGCAGCGTGCTGGGCTCACTCGACGTGCTCGTGAACAA